>JAAYVT010000664.1 GCA_012517025.1 Phyllobacteriaceae bacterium
CGGGGGTTCGTTCGGGAGACGGCTCTTCCTCGGACTCGGAGACGATCGCCACCTCGAGCGGACCGGAGCCCGGTCGAACCGGGTCCGCTGGGAAGATCCCGACGATGCCCGCATGAACGGCGAGTGCACCGGCGATTGCCACCGGCCGCAGCCAAGCCGGTCGCAACAGGCTCTTCACGGGGTCCTCCCATCCGAACCGGGGTTCGCCGCATCGGATCGCGCCGAGGGAAGCTCGCGGCTCTGTGAGACGAGCGCGATGTGGTTGAAGCCGGCAGACGCCAGGAGGTCGATGACGCCGACGACCTCGCCATATGCAGCGCCGCGATCACCGCGAACGTGAACAGAACGAGTAGTGTCGTCGCCGACCAACTCACGGATGCGGGCGATCAGGGCGTCGCGAGGAACCTCCTCGCGCCCCACGGCAATTACGCCGTCTCGGGCCACCGTCACGGCGACGGGTTCGGAAGGTGCCAAGGGTCGTGCCGTCGTCGCTCGGGGTAGATCGACCTTGATGCCCGCGGTCAGCATCGGTGCGGTGATCATGAAGACGACGAGCAGGACCAGCATGACGTCGACGAGCGGCGTCACGTTGATCTCGGAAAGCGGTCGATGTCGGCTCGAGATGCCGAGGCCACGGATCGGGGGCTTCAAGACCGCCCTCCCTGCTCGACGAGATCCACCGCGTGGGCCTCGACACGATCGGCGATCTCGGAGGCGACGTTGGAGAAGGCCGTTCCGATCCGGGTGTAACCGATCGAAGCCGGGATGGCCGCTGCGAGACCCCAAGCCGTCGCCGCGAGTGCTTCGGCTATGCCCGGCGCGACGACGGCGAGGCTCGTGTCCCTAGCCGACGCGATGCCCGCGAAGCTGACCATGATTCCCCAGACCGTTCCAAAGAGCCCCACGAAGGGCGCTACGGAGGCGATCACCGCGAGATCGGGGAGCCGTCCTTCGGCGCGAACGAGCAGTCCTCTGGCGGCGGACATCATCGCCTCCACCAATCGGAGGCGGAGCTCCCCGGTCGTCTCGCCGGGCAGACGGCGATTCGAGGCGGTCCTCCCTGCCTCGAAGACCGGAGCGAGGAGAACGTCCTGGGCGCTCGAGGCGTTGAATGCGCGCCGAATCCGTCCGAGCGCGTAGATCGATTCCGCGATCAGCACCCAACTCCAGACCGAAGCCAGAGCCAATGAAACCATCACGGCTCGACCGACGGCGCCGGCGCTCTCGAACAGAGCCCAGGGCGAGAGAGAGATCGTTTCCATGTCACGTCCATGCTGTATGAAACTCATCGAACCGACCTGAGCACCGTTCCGGCAGGGCGGTCGGTCGGATCGCCACCGCACCGTGAGAACTCCGCCTAGGAACCGACGGCGGAGCGGATGTCCGTCCGCGCATTGCGGACGAGGGCGACGAGATCCCGGGCCGCCAGATCCTCGATCGTCGAATAGGTGGCCCGTAGATCCGTCGCGAGCGCGCGCGCCAGATCGGTGCGATGGAACGAACGCTTGTCTTCGGTATCGACGACGACGACATCGAGGCCGGGCATCGCCGACAGATGGCCGACGGCGCGCCGCACCTCCTCGAGCGGCTTCGAACCCGTCAGGCTGTGGTTGGCTCGGCCGTCCGACAGAACGACCATGAGAACGCGCGTCTCCGGTTCTCTCAGGCGCGCGCGCTCGACGACTCGTGCGGCCTCCAGAAGCCCCGCCGCCAGCGGCGTCTTGCCGCCCACCGGCAGGGTCGCGAGCCGGCGCCCCGCCATTTCGACGCTGCGCGTCGGCGGCAACACCAATTCCGCGCGATCCTTGCGAAACACGATCAGGCCGACGCGGTCCCGCCGCTGATAGCAGTCGATCAGGAGTGACTGCACGGCCCCCTTGACCGCCACCATCCGGCGTTGGGCACCCATCGAACCGGAACCGTCGACCACGAACAGAACGAGATGGCCCATACGCCGTTCACGTCGACGAAACCG
>JAAYVT010000665.1 GCA_012517025.1 Phyllobacteriaceae bacterium
CCGGCGCCGACGACCGCGCCGGCTCCCGCCCCGGATCCGTTCCGGGTCGAGGAGGAGACGGTCGGCCCGCGCCCGGCGTTGTTCATGACCGGGGTGACGACCTGGGAGAAGGCGGAGGAGCAGCTCGGCGGGGTGTTCGCCAAGCTCGGCGAGGCCGCCGCCAAACTCGGTGTCGACAAGCACGGCGCGCCGCTCGTCGAATACATCGAGAGCGACAGCGACGACGTCGGCTATCGGGTGCTGGTGCCGGTCGAGGCCCTGCCCAAGGGCAAGCCGCCCAAGGGCGTGAAGACCGGCCAGACGCCGGCCGGCAAGGCGCTCCGGTTCCGCCACGAGGGGCCGATCGAGGACCTCGAGGAGATCTACGCCCGCATCGACGACGAGGTGACCAAGCGCGGCGTCGACGTCCGCTCGATCGTCGAGCAATACGACGAGGACGCTCTCGCTTCGCCCGAGGACCGGGTGGTGGTCGACGTGTGGGTGTTCCTGAAGTGACGGAAATCGGCGCGAGACGGGCCGCGGGCGTTGACTCGCGCCGCCCGCTCGCGTAGATCCTGCCCCTATTCGCCGACATCTCGTCGCCGAGCCGCCGACCGAGGCATGTCCTGAAGTCCTCGGAGGTCACCGTCCGCCAGCGCGTCGCGCCCGCGGGCGCGTTTCCGTTTGGAGGATCGTCATCGGGGCCGGCGGAGCCGATCAACCGGGATCCGTGCCCATGTTCGACACCCTCTCCGAACGCCTCTCCGGTATTCTGGACAAGCTCACTCGCCGCGGCGCGCTGACCGACGCCGACGTCGGCGAGGCGATGCGCGAGGTGCGGCGGGCGCTGATCGAGGCGGATGTCGCGCTCGACGTGGTCAAGTCGTTCACCGACAAGGTGAAGCACCGCGCCGTCGGGCACGAGGTGCTGCGCTCGATCACGCCGGGGCAGCAGGTCGTCAAGATCGTCCACGACGTGCTGGTCGAGACGCTCGGATCGGATGCCCAGCCGATCGATCTCGAGGCGCCGGCGCCGGTCGCGATCATGATGGTCGGCCTGCAGGGCTCGGGCAAGACCACGACCACCGCCAAGATCGCCAAGCGCCTGACCGATCGGCAGAAGCGCAAGGTGCTGATCGCCTCGCTCGACACCCGCCGTCCGGCGGCGCAGGAGCAGCTGCGGGTGCTCGGCGAGCAGAACGGCATCGACTCGCTGCCGATCGTCGCCGGCCAGACCCCGACCCAGATCGCCGAGCGCGCCGCCATGGCCGCCCGTCTCGGCGGTTACGACGTGATCATCCTCGACACCGCCGGCCGCACCCACATCGACGAACCGTTGATGCTCGAGATGGCGGAGATCGAGCGGATCGCCAAGCCGCACGAGAGCCTGCTGGTCGCCGACAGCCTCACCGGTCAGGACGCGGTCAACGTCGCCAAGTCGTTCGGTGAACGGGTCGGCGTCACCGGCATCGTGCTGACCCGCATGGACGGCGACGGCCGCGGCGGCGCGGCGCTGTCGATGCGTGCGGTCACCGGCAAGCCGATCAAGCTGGTCGGCGTCGGCGAGAAGTCGGACGCGCTCGAGGATTTCGATCCGGCGCGCATCGCCGGCCGCATCCTCGGCATGGGCGACATCGTCGCGCTGGTCGAGAAGGCGGCGCAGGAGATCGACGCCAAGAAGGCGGCCGAGATGGCCGCCAAGATGAAGAAGGGTCAGTTCGACCTCGACGATCTCGCCGACCAGCTCGGGCAGATGAAGAAGCTCGGCGGCATGAAGGGCATCATGGGAATGCTGCCCGGCATGGGCAAGATGAAGGGTCAGCTCGACGGACTCGACGAGAAGATCTTCGACCGTCAGGTGGCGATCATCCGCTCGATGACGGCGAAGGAACGGCGCAAGCCGGAGATCCTGGCGGCCAGCCGCAAGCGTCGCATCGCGGCCGGTTCCGGCACCCGCGTCGAGGACGTCAACAAGCTCCTCAAGATGCACCGCCAGATGGCGGACATGATGAAGATGATGGGCAAGAAGAAGGGCCTGTTCGGCGGCCTCGGCTCGATGCTCGGCGGCGGCATGCCGCAGGTCGATCCGGCCGAGCTCGAGGCGATGGCCAAGTCGGGCCAGCTGCCGGGCGGGCTCGGCGGCCTCGGCGGACCGGGCGGTCTGCCGACCCTGCCCAAGGGGATGGGCCTGCCGGGCATGGGTCTGCCGAAGGGGCCGCTGCCTCCGGGCTTCAGGAAGAAGTGAGTTTCGCCCGCCGTCGTCCCTTCGGGATGGACCGGCGGGCCGGGAAGTTCAGGAATTCACCGGACTTCGGTCCGGGACTGCAACACGAAGATCAGACGATCACAAGAAAGGAACCGAGCCCATGTCGCTCAAGATCCGTCTCGCCCGTGGTGGCTCCAAGAAGCGCCCGTTCTATCGCGTCGTCGTCACCGACTCGCACAGCCCGCGCGACGGCCGCTTCATCGAGAAGGTCGGCACCTACAACCCGATGCTGGCCAAGGATTCGGCCGAGCGCGTGACGCTCGACACCGATCGCATCCGCCATTGGCTGTCCGTCGGCGCCCAGCCGACCGATCGCGTCGCCCGCTTCCTCGACGCCGCCGGCCTCGCCAAGCGCGACGCCCGCTCGAACCCCGAGAAGGCGGTTCCGGGCAAGAAGGCCCAGGAGCGCGCCGCCGAGAAGGCCAAGAAGGCCGAAGCGGCCACCGAAGCGGCCGAGTGAGCGTGACCGCGCGAGGGTCGGAGCGAGCGCACCATGAGTGACGAACCGATCCTCGTCGGCCGCATCGGCGCCGCGCACGGCATCAAGGGCGAGGTGAGGCTCAAGTCCTTCACCGACCCCGTCGACGCGATCGCCGACTACGGTCCGTTGCGTCTTCCCGACGGCCACACGCTGACGCTCGAGCGGTTGCGGCCGCAGGGCGAGATGCTGGTGGTGAAGTTCCGCGAGATCGCCGACCGCAACGCGGCGGAGCGGCTCACCAACCGGGATCTCTTCGTGCCCCGTTCGGCGCTGCCGGAGCCGGAGGACGAGGAGACCTTCTATCACGCCGACCTGATCGGGCTCGACGTGGTGGACGCGGCCGGGACCGGCTTCGGCGCGGTGGTGGCGGTGCAGGACTACGGGGCGGGCGACCTCCTGGAGATCCGCGCCGTGGGAGGCAAGAGCTTCCTGTTGCCGTTCACCCGGGCGTTCGTGCCGGTGGTGGATCTCGCCGGCCGGCGGGTGGTGATCGCGCCGCCCGAGGGCTTCTTCGCCGAGACCGCGCCCGAGCCGGGCGAGGACGGGGCGGGGGACGGGGAGCGCGAGGAACCGTGACCGGATTTTCCGCCACGGTGCTGACCCTCTATCCGGAGATGTTCCCGGGACCGCTCGGGGCGTCGCTCTCCGGCAAGGGGCTGGAGAAGGGGATCTGGTCGCTGGAAACGGTGCAGATCCGCGACTTCGCCACCGACCGCCACCGCAGCGTCGACGACACGCCGGCGGGAGGTGGGCCGGGGATGGTGCTCCGCGCCGACGTGGTCGGTCGGGCGCTCGATTCCGTCGCCGCCGACGATCGGCCGCGACTGCTGATGAGCCCGCGCGGGCGTCCCCTCGACCAGGGGCGGGTGCGCGAGCTGGCGCAAGCCCCCGGCGTGGTGATCCTGTGCGGTCGCTTCGAGGGGGTCGACGAGCGGGTGATCGAAGGCCGCGGGCTCTCCGAGGTCTCGATCGGCGACTACGTTCTCTCCGGCGGCGAGATCGCCGCGACGGTCGTGCTCGACGCGATCGTGCGGTTGCTGCCGGGGGTGATGGGCAAGGTTTCGTCCGGTTCGGAAGAGAGTTTCGAAACCGGGCTCCTGGAATATCCGCACTACACCCGGCCGCAGGTCTGGGAGGGGCGGACGATCCCGGAGGTGCTGACCTCGGGCGATCACGGCGCGGTGGCGCGATGGCGACACGAGCGTGCCGAGGAGATCACCCGGGAGCGGCGGCCGGATCTGTGGCGGGCGTGGCGAGACGCGCGCGGCACCGATCCGGCGAGGAAATGACGAATCAGGGGCCGAATGGTCGCCTTTCCGCACGACGGGGGGATGACGAGACGGCCGACTTCGAGTATAGGCAACGCAAATCCCGAACAGGTGACGACATGAACATCATCGAACAGCTCGAGGCCGAGCAGGCTGCGGCCATCGCCGAGAAGCGCAAGCTCCCCGACTTCCAGCCGGGCGACACCGTCAAGGTCAACGTCCGCGTCGTCGAAGGCAGCCGCACCCGCGTGCAGGCCTACGAGGGCGTGTGCATCGCCCGTTCGGGCGGCGGCCTCAACGAGAGCTTCACCGTCCGCAAGATCTCCTACGGCGAAGGCGTGGAGCGCGTGTTCCCGTGCTATTCGCCGCTGGTCGAGTCGGTCGACGTGGTCCGTCGCGGCAAGGTGCGGCGCGCCAAGCTCTATTACCTGCGCGGTCTGACCGGCAAGGCGTCCCGCATCGTCGAGCGCCAGGAGAAGAAGACCGCCGCCGAGTGATCGGCGCGCAGGTCCGAAGGTTTCGAGAGGGCCGGGAGCGATCCCGGCCCTCTTCGCGTTTCCGTCGACGCACGAACGAAGAGAGCGGCCGAGAATGTCTCGGCCGCTCTCTTCCGTTTTCGGACTGCGCGCTGCTCAGGAGAA
>JAAYVT010000666.1 GCA_012517025.1 Phyllobacteriaceae bacterium
CGTGGCGTAGATGAGGTTGTCCGCCTCGTTGCGCGCCTCCGCGCGCTCGCGCTCCTCGCGGTCTTCCGCGGCGCTCGACTCCGCCTCCTTCACCATGCGCTCGATTTCCTTCTCCGAAAGCCCCGAGGAGCTCTCGATCCGGATCTTCTGCTCCTTGCCGGTGCCGAGGTCCTTGGCCGAGACGTGGACGATGCCGTTCGCGTCGATGTTGAAGGTGACCTCGATCTGCGGGACGCCGCGCGGTGCGGGGGGGATGCCCACGAGGTCGAAGCGGCCGAGCGTCTTGTTGTCGGCGGCCATCTCGCGCTCGCCCTGGAGGACGTGGATCGAGACGGCGGGCTGGTTGTCGGAGGCGGTCGAGAAGACCTGCGACTTCTTCGTCGGGATCGTGGTGTTGCGCTCGATGAGTTTCGTCATCACGTTGCCGAGCGTCTCGATGCCGAGGGAGAGCGGGGTCACGTCGAGCAGCAGCACGTCCTTGACGTCGCCCTGCAGAACGCCGCCCTGGATCGCGGCGCCGATGGCGACGACCTCGTCCGGGTTGACGCCCTTGTGGGGCTCGCGGCCGAAGAACGACTTCACCACTTCCTGGACCTTCGGCATGCGGGTCATGCCGCCGACCAGCACCACCTCGTCGACCTGACCGGCGGAGATGCCGGCGTCCTTCAGAGCCGCCTTGCAGGGCTCGATGGTGCGCTGGATCAGGTCGTCGACGAGCGCCTCGAACTTGGCTCGGGTGAGCTTCATGTTGAGGTGCTTCGGGCCGGTCGCGTCCATGGTGATGAACGGCAGGTTGACCTCGGTCTGGGTCGCGCTGGAGAGCTCGATCTTGGCCTTTTCGGCGGCTTCCTTCAGACGCTGCAGGGCGAGCTTGTCGTTGCGGAGATCGATGCCGGTCTCCTTCTTGAACTCGTCGGCGAGATAGCCGACCAGCCGCATGTCGAAGTCTTCACCACCGAGGAAGGTGTCGCCGTTGGTCGACTTCACCTCGAACACGCCGTCGCCGATCTCCAGGATCGACACGTCGAAGGTGCCGCCGCCGAGGTCGTAGACCGCGATGGTGCCGGCCGCCTTCTTGTCGAGGCCGTAGGCGAGCGCGGCCGCGGTCGGCTCGTTGATGATGCGCAGCACCTCGAGACCGGCGATCTTGCCGGCGTCCTTGGTCGCCTGACGCTGGGCGTCGTTGAAGTAGGCTGGAACGGTGATGACGGCCTGGGTGACCGGACCGCCGAGGAAGGCCTCGGCCGTCTCCTTCATCTTGCCGAGCGTGAAGGCGGAGATCTGCGAGGGCGAATAGGGCTTGCCGTCGGCCTCGACCCAGGCGTCGCCGTTGCCGGCGCGGCTGATCTTGTAGGGGACGAGGTGCTTGTCCTTCTCCACCATCGGGTCTTCGTAGCGGCGGCCGATCAGGCGCTTCACCGCGAAGAAGGTGCGCTCGGGATTGGTCACGGCCTGACGCTTGGCGGCGACGCCGACCAGACGCTCGCCGTCGTCGGTCATCGCGACGATCGACGGGGTGGTGCGCGCGCCTTCCGAATTCTCGATGACCTTGGCGGTCTTGCCGTCCATGACGGCGACGCACGAGTTGGTCGTGCCGAGGTCGATGCCGATCACCTTGCTCATGATGTCTCTCCTTTCGGCAGGCCGTCCGAACCCCTGTCGGGCGTTTCGGGAGGAGCTTTCGCCCACGGCCCCCATTCGGCTCCCCGCATCCCGAGGAGCCCGTTGGTTTCTCTTGCGCGACGCGACCGGTGACACCCGCCGACGACGTGCTTCGCCGGGGTATATAAGTGGGCCGTTTCGGGGTCGCAAGGGTGCGATGGAGAGCTTTGGGGACGATCCGCGCGCCCGCTTCCGACGACCGTTCGGGTCGGCGCGGGGCGCGTGCCGACCGCTCGGGCGCCTGCCGAGGAGCAGCGGGACGAGGGCGATGGCCGCGACGGGAGGGGCTCGCGCCGTCGGCGCCTCAGCCGGCGTGGTGGGATTCGACGAAGCCGAGCACAGCGCCGGTCGCGTCGGCGACGATGGTGACTCGTCCGACGCCGGCGATGTCCCACGGCGCCCGGCACACGGTGCCGCCGGCGGCGCTCACTCGCGCCACCGCCGCGTCACAGTCGTCGACGGCGACGTAGGCACCCCAGGTGTCGGCGCCGGGATTGCCCTTCGGCCAGGGAAAGAGACCACCGACTGGGGTTTCGACGCCGGGGGCGAAGGCGAGGGTGTAGGTGCCGTCCGGCATCGGCTGCTCGACGAAGGTCCAGCCGAGGACGGCGCCGTAGAAGGCCTTCGCGGCGGCGACGTCCGAGGTCATGAGTTCGTTCCAGGTGAAGGTGCCCGCGCGCGACATGGTCTCTCCTCCGCTCCGCGGTTAGGATGTGATCATCCTACTCTTCCGCGCGCGACGTCCCAATGTCGAAGCTTCCCCCCTCGCTCCCCGGCCTCACCCTTCTTCCCGGCCGGCTCGCGCGCGCCGAACAGGAGGCGCTCGTCGCCGAGCTGCGCGAAGTCGTCGCGGCGGCCCCCTTGTTCACGCCGGTGATGCCGAGGACCGGCAAGCCGTTTTCCGTCTGCATGACCAATTGCGGACCGCTCGGTTGGGTCTCCGATCGCGCCGGCTATCGCTATCAGGCGACCCATCCGGCGACCGGCCGGCCGTGGCCGGCGATCCCGGCGCGGCTCTTGGCGCTGTGGGACGAGGTGACCGGGTACGCCGCCCCGCCGGAGGCCTGCCTCGTCAACTTCTACGGCGAGGGCGCCAAGATGGGGCTGCATCAGGATCGCGACGAGGAGGATTTCGCCGCGCCGTTGCTGTCGGTGTCGCTCGGCGACACCGGCCGGTTTCGGCTCGGCGGGGTCGAGCGGAGCGATCCGACCCGGGCGTTCCCGCTCGCCTCCGGCGACGTGCTGATGCTCTCCGGGGCCTCGCGGCTCGCCCATCACGGCATCGACCGCATCCTTCCCGGCACTTCGACGCTGCTCTCGGGCGGCGGCCGCATCAATCTGACGCTCAGGCGGGTGACGACGCCGGTCTCACAGCACGAAGCGGCGCAGAACCGGGATGCGGGCGAGCAACAGCGCCAGCCCGGCCGACAGCGCCACCACCCAGGCGGCCTGCACCAGTGACACCCACACCGGCATGTCGAGGCGGGTCGCGGCCGGATGGGCCTGATTGTAGAGGAGAGTGAAGAGGGCGTGGAGGCAATACATCCCGAGCCCGTGGCGGCCGAGGCGGGCCATCGCCGTCGTCACACGGTCGACCGGCGCCCGCAGGATCACCACGAACAGCGCGGGGGCGAAGATCACCGATCCGACGAGGAAGTTGAAGTTCGCCACCATCTTCACGCCGTGCCGCGAGATGAAGATCGCCTCGCCGGCGAAGAGCAGGAAGCCGAAGATCACCACCATCGGGGCGACGCCGCGCGGCACCTGTGCCACGAGGTCCTGCCGGCGGGCGAACCATGCCCCGAAGGCCACGAACAGCGGCCCGAAGAACGGCCCGTTGCGGGCGGTGAAGGCGAGCGGGTCGGGGTAGATCCGCGCCACCACGTCGAAGACGCCGGTGAATTCGTTGTAGGGGCCGACGGCGAGACCGATCACGTAGAGGGAGGCCGTGCCGATCCACACCGCCGTCCAGCCGAGCCGCGCCAGCCCGAGGAAGATGGTGATCGACACCGCCAGCCAGGGCAGGAACCACAGATGGAAGGCGACCCCGCCGCCATTCAGGGTGGCGGCGAGATAGACGATCGCGTCGTGGGCGGTGGTCGGCATCGGCCGGTAGCCGAGGTCGTGGACGAAGAAGTGGATGGCGTTGAACACCAGCTCCCAGACCACGAACAGGCCGCCGAGCCGCAGGATCACCCGCCGCAGATAAGCGACGTCGTCGCCGAGATGGCGGGCGGCGAACCAGCCCGACGTCATGAAGAAGAACGGCAGGGAGTAGCGCAGCATCAAGAGCAGCACGCTGCGGGCCCCGACGTCGCGAGTGTCGACCCAGGAGACGTGGATGGTGGCGATCGTCGCGAAGGCGACGAAGCGCATCATGTCGATCTGGACCACACGTCCGCCGACGCGCGCGGCGATCGCCGGCTTCGCCGCCGCCGGTACGGCTCGCCATGCGACGTCCGTCGACGTCATCGGTTCGGCTCCGGCCGGCATGACGGGTGCTCCTCGCTGCGATTCGGTCTTGGTCGCCGCTGGTCCGAGGCGGCGTCCGACCCCGATGAGGCAGGATGGGGCGGGTTCGTCGCCATCGCGTGTACGCGGCGTGGTTCCACCGGCGTTCGTCGCGAACGTGGTTTCCGCTTCTCGAGCCGTTTCGTCGCGGTTTCGGGGCACGGCCGGCCGTCGTCGGTTGACGCTCGCGGCGGCGACGGCTAGCGGTTCGACGACCGCCAACCCCCGGGGCCGCCCGATGTCGCCGATCTCCGCTCCGTTCGCCGCCGATCTCGACCGCGCCCGCACGGTCCTGCGCGAGGTCTTCGGTTACCCCGATCTCAGGCCCGGACAGGACGAGATCGTCGCGGCGGTGCTCGCCGGCGAGGACGTGCTGGCGGTGATGCCGACCGGCGCCGGCAAGTCGATGTGCTACCAGCTGCCCGCCCTGGTGCGGGAGGAACTGGTCGTCGTCGTCTCGCCGCTGATCGCCTTGATGCGCAATCAGGTGGCGCAGATGCGGGCGAACGGCGTCGCCGCCGGCGCCCTCAATTCCACCACCGACACCGCCGAATGGCGGTCGATCATGGACGATCTCGCCGCCGGCCGGCTGCGCCTGCTCTATTTGGCGCCGGAGCGGCTCGCCCGGCCCGACACCCAGGAGATGCTGGCGCGGGCGAAGGTGGCGATGATCGCGGTCGACGAGGCGCACTGCATCTCGCAGTGGGGCCACGACTTCCGCCCCGAATATCGCGACATCGGCGCCTTCGCCGCGGCGCTGGGCAATCCGCGCATCCTGGCGCTCACCGCCACCGCCGACGAGGCGACGCGCGGCGAGATCGTCGAGCGGCTGTTCGCGCGGCCGCCACGGGTGTTCGTGCACGGCTTCGACCGGCCGAACCTCTTCCTCGCCATGCGCCCCAAGGCGGAGGCGCGGCGGCAACTCCTGCGCTTCCTCGACGGCCATGGCGGCGAGAGCGGCGTCGTCTATTGCTCGTCGCGCCGGCAGACCGAGGAACTGGCGGAAGCGTTCCGGGCGGCGGGGCATCATGCGCTCGCCTATCACGCCGGCATGGACGCGGCGGCGCGGTCGGCGGCGCAGGACACGTTCCTGCGCGAGGACGGCGTCGTGATGGTGGCGACCGTCGCCTTCGGCATGGGCATCGACAAGCCGGACGTCCGCTTCGTGGCGCACGCGAGCCTGCCGAAGTCGATCGAAGCCTGGTACCAGGAGATCGGCCGCGCCGGCCGCGACGGGCTGCCGGCCGACACCCTCACCCTCTACGGCACCGACGACATCCTGTTGCGCCGGCGCCAGATCGACGAGAGCGAGGCCTCCGACGAGCAGAAGCGGGTCGAGCGCCAACGCCTCAACGCACTCGTCGCGCTCGCCGAGACGCCGCGTTGCCGGCGGCAGGTGCTGCTCGCCTTCTTCGGCGAGGAGAGCGAGCCGTGCGGGCATTGCGACGTCTGCCGCGACGGGGTCGAGACCTTCGACGGCACGCTCGCCGCGCAGAAGGCGCTGTCGGCGATCATCCGCACCGATCAGCGTTTCGGCGAGGTCCATCTCGTCGACGTGCTGGTCGGCGACGCGACCGAACGAGTGGTGAAGTTCGGCCACGACAAGCTCAAGACCTTCGGTGTCGGCAAGGAATTCACCAAGCCGCAGTGGCGGGCGATCTTCCGCCAGATGCTGGCGCTCGGCCTCGCCGACGTCGACATGACCGGCCACGGCGCGTGGTGGGTGACGGAGGCGGGCGGCGAGGTCTTGAAGGGGCGGCGCGAGGTCGTCTTCCGTCGCGACGTGGTCGAGGCGGCGCGATCGCAGGGCAAGAAGAAGTCGGCAAAGATCGACAAGAAGCCGTCGGCGGCGGGGCTCGACGAGGCCGGCGCGCGGCTGCTCGCCCATCTCAAGAGCCTGCGCGCCGATCTCGCGCGCGAGCTGAACGCCCCGGCCTACGTCGTCTTCGCCGACCGCACGCTGATCGAGATGGCGGAGAAGCGGCCGACCGGCAAGACCGAGATGGCGACGGTGCACGGCGTCGGCGCCGCCAAGCTCGAGCGCTTCGGCGACGTGTTCTTGCGCGCGATCCGCGACTTCGAGGGGTGAGCGGGGAGGCTCGGCGGGCCGCTCGTCACAGCGCCATGAAACGGGCGGTGGCGCGCGCCAGGACCCGACCCCGGTACCGCAGCCGCGCGGTCGCGGCGTGGACGCCGTGACGGCAATCCCCGACCTCGGCCACCACCTCGAGCTCGACGCCGAGCGGCACCGGCGCGACGAAGCGGATCGAGAGATCGGCGGTCACCGCCGCGATGCCGCGGGCGATCAGCGCGTTGGTCATGGCGCCGTCGAGCAGGGTCGCGATCATGCCGCCGTGCAGCCGGTCGTCCCAGCCGCGTTGCTCCGGCCGGGCGGTGAAGCGGGCGGCGACCCCGCCCTCGGCGGTCGGATCGAACCGCAGGGCGAGGCTCGCCGGATTGTCCTCGGTCGTCCCGCAGACCATGCAGCCGCGATGACGGCTCGCCACCGCGTCGGCCTCGCCCGGCGCGGGCGAGGCCGCGGCCTCGACGTCAATCATCGTGGTCGTGTTCGCCGCAGCAGCCGGCGCCGGAATGGTCGCCGCCGCCGCAGCTGCGTTCGGGCGCGAAGGCCGGCAGCGCGCCGGCGGCGAAGGCGCGGGCGGCATCGTCGACGTCGGCGCAGTCCTCGGCGAAATAGGGACGGATCCCCGCTTCCAGGAAGCCGAGCAGCGGGCGAGCGCCCATGCCGCCGGTGACGATGGCCTCGACGCCGGCGGCGGCGAGGACGGCGACGGGGGCGAGGCAGCCGCCGTGCTCGTGGGCGGGCGGGATCAGCAGCGAGGTGCCGAGAACCCGGCCGTCGTCGATCTCCACCAGGGTGAAGACCTCGCAATGGCCGAAATGCGCGGCGATCGAGGCGGAAAGGCCGCCGGGGGCGTCGGAGGGAATGGCGATGGTGTGGGACACGTCTCTAGTCCTCGTTCGGTTCGAGTTCACGGGGTCGGCCGCCGGCAGGATCGATCGGCGGGGTTCGAGCTGCGATCGCGGCGTCGATCGCCGCGATCGGACGGCAACAGGGCTGGGCGACCTCGACCGGGCCGCCCTCGATGCGCAGCGCCCATCCCCGGCACAGCGCTTCGGCGACGGCGCGCCGCCCCTCGGCCAGCAGGCGCGACACCGTCGCCGGCGAGATCTCCATCCGCCGCGCCGCCTCGCGCTGGTCGAGCCCCTCGACGTCGACGAGGCGCATCGCCTCCAACGCGTCGATGGTGACGACCGTCTCGGCGAGTTCGCGCAGCGGGATGCCCTGCGGCTTGTAATAGCGACGCCCGACCGCCGGACCGACGGTGCGGATCTTGCGGGGACGCCCCATGGCTCGTCCTCGTTATGATGATATATTCATAATAGCGTCGCCGGCCGGGAAACGCGACCGCTCTCGTCGCGGTGCGACGATGCGTCCCGCACGGCCGTCGCGCGTGGAAAGGGAGGCGGGCGGGCTCGGATCGGAGACCGCGCATCGGCTCCTGGGCGCGTCGTTGGGAGGCGGTGCGATCCGGCCGCGCTGCTCGGCTCGTCGCGCAGGGCAACCCTTCGCGAGCGGCGGGGCGGGCGGCTTGTCGGCCTCCCGCCCAGGGCGTAGGGATCGGGAGATCGGCCGTCGCGGCGCGGGGATATCGGGGCGTTCGCCTCGGGCGTGCCTTCGGTCGCCAGCGATGAGAGATCCCATGCACAGGAACAAACTGGTCGTCGTCGGCGTCGGACACGTCGGCTCCTACGTGTTGGCCGACGCGATGAAGATCGGCCTGTTCGCCGAGATCGGGGTGATCGACGTCCTGGGCGACGTCGCCCACGGCGAGGCGCTCGATCAGGCGCAGGCGACGGCGCTTCCCTACATGAACGCGATCGACGTCCGCGACGGCGGCTACGGGCAATGCGCGGACGCCGACGTGATCGTGGTCGCGGCCGGCGGCAGCGTCCTGCCGGATCCCGCGAACCCGAAAGCCGAGCCGGATCGGACCCTGCTCACCGGCGCCAACAGCGCGGTGATCCGCGAGGTGATGGCCGGGATCACGCGGTACACGAAGGATGCGATCGTCGTCCTGATCACCAACCCGCTCGACACGATGGTCTACATCGCCGAGAACGAGTTCGATTATCCGCGCGGCCGGGTGTTCGGCACCGGGACGATGCTCGATTCGGCGCGGCTGCGCCGACTGATCGCCGACACTTACCGGATCGATCCGAAGTCGGTCTCCGGTTACATGATGGGCGAGCACGGCAAGACGGCGTTTCCGGTGCTGAGCCGGACGAGCGTCGGCGGCATTCCTTTCGCGGAGCTTCCGAACCACTTCGCGGCGACGCGCGATCTTTCCGATCCGGAGATGGTCAAGACCAAGATCGTCGGCGCCGCCTACGAGGTGCTGAACGGCAAGGGCTGGACCAACGCCGGCGTGGCGCAGGCGGCGATCACCCTGGCCAAGGCGGTGATGCTCGACGAGCGCGCCGTCTACCCGATCTCCACCACGCTGCGTGGGCAATACGGCCGCGACGGCGACGTGGCGCTCAGCATGCCCTGCGTCGTCGGCCGCGAGGGCGTCGAACGGCAGCTGGCGGTGTCGCTGAACGACTGGGAGACGCGGAAGCTCGAGGAATCGATCGACTTCATCCGCGCCACCATGCGCGACGCCGGCACCGGGGCGAAGGGCTGAGCGGGGCGACGACCGCTCGGCCTTGCCCGAGGCGGTCTGGATCGCCATTGTCGGCGAGAGGCCGGTTTTGTGATCCGGCGCGCGACGGTTCACGGCCGCAGGCCGGGATCGTCCGACCGTCGGAGCCGTCGTGATCGATCCCGCAGTCTATGGTGGCCTGTTCCTCGCCGCCTTCCTCGCCGCGACCATCCTGCCGATGCAGTCGGAGGCGTTGCTGGTCGGCATCCTGCTCGCCGGAAACCAACCGGCTTGGGCGCTGGTGCTCTGCGCCGGCGTCGGCAACGTCCTCGGGTCGGTGGTGAACTGGTTTTTGGGGCGCGGCGTCGAGCGGTTTCGCCATCGGCGATGGTTCCCGGTGAAGGAGGCCGCCCTCGACCGGGCCCAGGCGTGGTATCGCCGCTGGGGCAAGTGGTCCCTGCTCCTCAGTTGGGCGCCGATCGTCGGTGATCCGCTGACCGTCGTCGCGGGGATCCTGCGCGAGCCGCTGGCGATGTTCGTCGTGCTCGTCACGATCGCCAAGTTCGGTCGCTACCTCGTCCTCGCCGCGGCGACGCTCGCCTGGGCGTGAGTTCGGGCCGCATCCACGAGGGACGCGGCCCGAGTCGTCCTCATTCGGGCCGATCGAGGCCGAAGGCCGGGTGATGGATCAGCTCGCCGCGCGGCTCGCTGCCGTCGAAGGGGAGAGCCAGAACCACCTCGGGCGGACAGCCCTCGACGGTCAGACCGGGGAAGGCGCGGAAGCCGAAGCGGCGATAGTAACCGGGGTCGCCGACCAGCGCCGCGCCGCGGCAGGTCGCGCGCAACCGACGCAGAGCCTCCGCCATCAGCGCCGAGCCGATGCCCCGGCGATGGCGCGCCGGCGCGACGGCGAGGGGGCCGATCAGCCCCCAGCCGTCCTGTTCGCCGATCCGTGCCGCCGAGGCGGCGAGATGGCCGATCACCTCGCCGTCCTCCTCGGCGACGAGCGAGAGGGTGAGCGCGTTCGCCGCGCGCAGCTTCTCGACGATGGCGGCTTCGGTGCCGGTCGCCTGCGGCAACAGGCGCATCGCTTCGGTGACGACCCGCCCGATCGCGGAGGCGTCGGTGGGGATTTCGTCGCGGATCGACATGTCAGGCTCCTTGATTGTCGAATTGGGCGCGCACTGAGACGCGGCCACGTCTGGAGATCCGGTACGGGCTGCCGGATCGCGATTCGATCAGCCGTTTGCGTCGCAATCGGTCGAAGATGGCGAGGTCGAAGTCGGTGAGGATCATGCCCTCGCGGGTGACGCAGATCGCGGATGCGATCTTGGAGCGCTCGTCCCGCTCGTGCAGGATGCGACCGCCGAGCGCCAGCACGTGGAGCGCACGTTGCTCGTTGCGTGAGAGGTTCATGGATGTCTCGTGTGAGAACGTGAAGACACACTCCGAGCGCCGTGCGCCCGGAGGCTTTCGATTCACCAAGCTCTCTGCGCTTCAGAGAGCCGTCTCACACAAGCTCCGACATCCAGTCTCCATCGACCGCGCGGTGAGGCACCGCCGGGCCGGACTTCTCATTTAGGAAAGGCGCAGTCGCGCGACAACCTCGGAAGATCACGAGGGCGATCGGCCGCCGCGATCGCGGGGGCGGTCCGAGGCGTCGTCGTCGCCTCACCCCAGCCGCTCGGCGATCAACGCCACCAGCTTCACCGCCACTTCGTCCTTCGGCAGGTCGGGCCAATCGGTGACGCCGTCGCGGGCGACGATGCGCACGGTGTTGCGGTCGCCGCCCATGATGCCGGTCTCGGGCGAGACGTCGTTCGCCACGATGAAGTCGGCGCCCTTCTTGTCGAGTTTGGCGCGGGCGTTGTCGACGAGGTTCTCGGTCTCGGCGGCGAAACCGACGACGAGGCGCGGGCGCAGGGTCGAATGACGGCCGACCGTCGCCAGGATGTCGGGGTTCTCGACGAAGTCGAGATGCGGGGTGCCACCGGCGCCCTTCTTGATCTTTTCCGACGCCTCCGAGGCGACGCGCCAATCGGCGACCGCGGCCGCCATCACCGCGACGTCGGCGGGAAGCGCGCCCTCGACCGCCGCCAGCATCTCGCGCGCCGTCTCGACGCGGATCACCTTGACGTCGGCGGGATCGGGCAGGCCGACCGGACCGGAAACCAGCGTCACCGTGGCGCCGGCCTCGGCGAGGGCACGGGCGAGCGCAAAACCCTGTTTGCCGGAGGAGCGGTTGGCGATGTAGCGCACCGGGTCGATCGGCTCGTGGGTCGGGCCGGCGGTCACCACCACCCGGCGGCCGAGCAGCGGGCGACCTTCGCCTGCGGCTTCGAAATGTGCCTCGATCGCCGCCAGGATCTCCATCGGCTCGGACATGCGGCCGGCGCCGATCTCGCCGCGCTCGGCCATGGTGCCGGTGTTCGGCCCGACGAAGCGGATGCCGTCGGCGGCGAGCCGCGCGACGTTGCGGCGGGTGGCGGGATGGGCCCACATGCGCGGGTTCATCGCCGGGGCGGCGAGCACCGGCTTGTCGGTGGCGAGCAGGACGTTGGAGGCGAGGTCGTCGCAGATCCCGTTCGCCATCTTGGCGAGGAGATTGGCGGTGGCCGGCGCCACCACCAGGAGGTCGGCCTCGCGCGACAAGCGGATGTGGCCGATCTCGTGCTCGGAGGTGAGATCGAAGAGATCGGAATAGACCCGGTTCTCGGAGAGGGCGCCGACGGCGAGCGGGGTGACGAATTCCTTCGCCGCCTCGGTCATGACCACCCGGACGCTCGCGCCGCGCTCGCGCAGGCGGCGGATCAGCTCGAGGCATTTGTAGGCGGCGATGCCGCCGGCGATGATCAGAAGAATGCGCTTGTCGGCGAGCATGGCCGTCCCCGATTGGCGAGCGATCTTTCGTCGGCTCTTTCGCGGCGCACCCTATCAGCCTCGCCGTCGCCTCGCCACGATCGCCTGCGACAGCAAACGTCGCGGCGGGGGTCGGCCGCGCGCCCATGGACAGGGTCGCCCCTTCGTGGCAGAGATCCGCGCTCGCGGGACCGGTGCGGCGAGAAGGACGACGATGACGCTCGAGATCAAGATCTGCGGCCTGAAGACGGACGAAGCGGTCGAGGCCGCGCTTTCCGCCGGCGCCGATCTCCTCGGCTTCGTGTTCTTTCCCAAGAGCCCGCGCAACCTCTCGCTCGACGAGGCGGTCCGCCTCGCCGGCCCGGTGCGCGGCCGGGCGAAGATCGTCGCCCTGGTGGTCGACGCCGACGACGAGACGCTCGCCGCGATCGCCACCCGCCTCGCCCCCGATCTGCTGCAGCTGCACGGCCACGAGACCCCCGAACGGGTCGCGGCGATCCGGGCGGCGACCGGCATCGCGGTGATGAAGGCGCTGCCGATCGCCGATCGCGCCGATCTCGAGCGCGTCCCCGCCTACGCGGCGGTCGCCGACCGCATTCTCTTCGACGCCAAACCGCCGAAGACGGCGGAGGCGCTGCCGGGCGGCAACGGGCTTTCCTTCGACTGGCGGCTCGTCGTCGATCTCGACCCCGGTCGGCCGGTCATGCTATCGGGAGGGTTGACCCCGGAGACGGTGGCGGAGGCGATCGCCGTGACCGGCGTTTCCGGCCTCGACGTCTCCTCCGGAGTGGAGAGCGCGCCCGGCGTCAAGGACCCCGCCCGGATCCGCGCCTTCATCGCCAATGCCCGCGCCGCCGATCGACGGCGCGCTTCGAGCCGAGGATCGAAACCTTGAACACGATGCCCAATTCGCTGAAGAACGGCCCGGACGAGCGCGGCTTCTTCGGCCTCTACGGCGGGCGTTTCGTCGCCGAGACGCTGATGCCGTTGATCCTCGAGCTCGAGCAGGCCTACGAGGACGCCAAGAACGATCCGGCCTTCCATGCCGAATTGTCCTCGCTCTCCACCCATTACGCCGGTCGTCCCTCCGCGCTCTACTACGCCGAGCGGCTGACCGAGCATCTGCGCGCCTCGACCGGCGGCAAATTCGGCGCCGAGATCTGGTTCAAGCGCGAGGAGCTGAACCACACCGGTTCCCACAAGATCAACAACTGCCTCGGCCAGATCCTGCTCGCCCGCCGCATGGGCAAGACCCGGATCATCGCCGAGACCGGCGCCGGTCAGCACGGCGTCGCCTCGGCGACGGTGTCGGCGCGCTTCGGCTTCCCCTGCATGGTCTACATGGGGGCGACCGACGTCGAGCGGCAGAAGCCCAACGTCTTCCGTATGAAGCTGCTCGGGGCGGAGGTGACCCCGGTCACGTCCGGAGCAGGCACGCTCAAGGACGCGATGAACGAAGCTCTTCGTGATTGGGTGACCAACGTCGCCGACACCTATTACCTGATCGGCACGGCGGCGGGACCGCATCCCTATCCGGCGATGGTGCGCGACTTCCAGTCGGTGATCGGCAAGGAGACGAAGGAGCAGTTCTTCGCCGCCAAGGGCAAGTTGCCCGACGCGCTGGTCGCCTGCATCGGCGGTGGCTCCAACGCCATCGGCCTGTTCCATCCCTTCCTCGACGATCCGAGCGTCAAGATCTGGGGCGTCGAGGCGGGCGGTCACGGCATCGAGGTCGAGAACGGCCATGCCGCCTCGATGACCGGCGGGCGCCCCGGCGTGCTGCACGGCAACCGCACCTATCTGCTGCAGGACGGCGACGGCCAGATCCTCGAGGGGCACTCGATCTCCGCCGGCCTCGATTATCCCGGCGTCGGGCCGGAGCATTCGTGGCTGAAGGACACCGGCCGCGTCACCTACGTGCCGGCGACCGACAAGGAGGCGCTCGCCGCCTTCCAGCTGTGCTCGAAGCTCGAGGGCATCATCCCGGCGCTCGAACCTTCCCATGCGCTCGCCCAGGTGCTGAAGATGGCGCCGACCATGGACAAGGACCAGTCGATCGTCGTCTGCCTGTCGGGTCGCGGCGACAAGGACGTGTTCTCGGTCGCGGGCTACCTCGGCGAAACCATGAGCGAGATGTGAGCGAAGCAATGACCGATACCCGCATCTCCCGCCGCTTCGCCGCCGTCGCGGCGCAAGGCCGTCCGGCGCTCGTCACCTTCGTGATGGCCGGCGATCCCGATCCCGCCGCCTCGCTCGACGTGCTGAAGGCGCTTCCCGCCGCCGGCGCCGACGTGATCGAGGTCGGCATGCCGTTCTCCGATCCGATGGCCGACGGCCCGGCGATCCAGGCCGCGGGCTTGCGCGCCCTGCACGCCGGCCAGACGCTCGCCAAGACGATCGAACTCGTCCGCGCCTTCCGCGAAGGCGACGAGGCGACCCCGATCGTGCTGATGGGTTACTACAATCCGATCTACGTCTACGGTCCCGAGCGCTTCCTCGCCGATGCGAAAGCCGCCGGGGTCGACGGCTTGATCGTGGTCGATCTGCCGCCGGAGGCCGACGACGAGCTGTGCCTGCCGGCGCTCGCCTCCGGGCTCAACTTCATTCGGCTGGCGACCCCCACCACCGACGACCATCGTCTGCCGACGGTGCTCGAAAACACCTCCGGTTTCGTCTATTACGTCTCGATCACCGGCATCACCGGCGCGGCCAAGCCCGATGCGGCGCGGGTCGCGGAAGCGGTCGGCCGGATCAAGCGGCACACCGACCTGCCGGTCGCGGTCGGTTTCGGGGTGCGCGACGCGGCGACGGCGCAAGAGATCGGCCGCAACGCCGACGGCGTGGTGGTCGGCTCGGCGATCGTCCAGGCGATCGCCGGCAGCCTCGACGAGGGGCATGCCACGGCGAAGACCGTGCCGGCGGTCGCCGCGCTGGTCGAGGACCTCGCGCGCGGCGTCCGCGCCGCCCGCGCCTGAACGACAGGTTCGGATCGGCTCGTCCGATCCCTCACGGAGTACCGCCCTTGAACTGGCTCACCAACGTCGTCCGCCCGAAGATCAAGAGCCTTCTGACCAAGAAGGACGTGCCGGAGAACCTCTGGATCAAGTGTCCGGAGACCGGCGAGATGGTCTTCCACCGCGATCTCGAGGCCAATCAGTTCGTGGTGCCGTCCTCCGGCTACCACATGCGGATGCCGGCGAAGGCGCGTCTCGACGCCTTCTTCGATCGCGGCGAATGGACTGCGCTGGCGACGCCCGGCGTGATCGCCGATCCGCTGAAGTTCCGCGACGAGCGCCGCTACGTCGACCGGATCAAGGACGCCCGCGCCAAGACCGGCAAGGACGACGCGGTGCAGGTCGCCTTCGGCATGCTGGAGGGGATGCCCGTCACCGCCGCCGTGCAGGACTTCGAGTTCATGGGCGGTTCGCTCGGCATGGCCGCCGGCGAGGCGATCGTCACCGGCCTGACCACGGCGCGCGAGCGCGGCACCCCCTTCGTGCTGTTCGTCGCCTCCGGCGGCGCTCGTATGCAGGAGGGGATTCTGTCGCTGATGCAGATGCCGCGCACCACCGTCGCGGTGCAGGCGCTCAGGCGCGCCAAACTCCCCTATTTCGTGGTGCTGACCAACCCGACCACCGGCGGCGTCACCGCCTCCTACGCCATGCTCGGCGACGTCCACATCGCCGAGCCGGGGGCGCTGATCGGCTTCGCCGGGCCGCGGGTGATCGAGCAGACGATCCGCGAGAAGCTGCCCGAGGGTTTCCAGCGCGCCGAATATCTGTTCGACCACGGCATGGTCGATCTGGTCGTGCATCGCCATCAGCTGCGCGAGACCATCTCCAACCTCGCCCATCTCTTCATGAAGAAGGATCGGCCGAAGGCCTCCGGCGCGCTGATGGCTCCGGCCGCCGCCTGATCCCGCGGAGGGGCTCGTGACGACGTCGCTCGACGGCCTGCTGGCGCGGCTTTCCAAGACCGTGCCGGCGGGGTGGGATCTCGGCCTCGACCGAATGGAGCGGGTGTTGGCCCGGCTCGGCGATCCGCATCTCGCCGTTCCGCCGCCGATCCACGTCGCCGGCACCAACGGCAAGGGCTCGACCACCGCGTTTCTCCGGGCGATCCTGGAGGCGGCGGGCAAGACGGTCCACGTCTACACCTCGCCGCATCTCGTCCGCTTCGCCGAACGCATCCGCGTCGCCGGCCGGCTCGCCGAGGACGAGGCACTGGCGGCCGCGATCCTCCGGGCGGAGGCGGCCAACGGCGGCGAGCCGATCACCTTCTTCGAACTGGCGACGATCGCCGCCTTCCTGCTGTTCGCCGAAACCAAGGCCGACGCCACGATCCTCGAGGTCGGGCTCGGCGGCCGGCTCGACGCCACCAACGTGGTGCGCGATCGGCTGGTCTCGGTGATCACGCCGATCTCGATGGATCACGAGGCCTTCCTCGGCGACACGCTCGCCAAGATCGCGACCGAGAAGGCCGGCATCGTCGAACGCGGCCGGCCGGTGGTCTCGGCGCCGCAGGTCGACGAGGTCGCGGCGGTGCTCGAACGCGCGGCGGCGCGGGCCGGCGTGCCGCTGCGGCTCGGCGGGCGGGAATGGACGGCGGGCCTCGAGGACGGACGTCTGGTCTGGCGCTCCGAGCGCGATCTGCTCGATCTGCCGCCGCCGCGTCTGCTCGGGCCCCATCAGATCGTCAACGCCGGCACGGCGCTGGCGGCGCTGGAGGCGGCCGACCTGTTGCCGGACGCCGAGACGGTCGGGCACGGGCTGGCACGGGTCGAGTGGCCGGCGCGAATGCAGCGATTGACGCGGGGCGCGCTGGTCGAGGCGGCGCCGGCGGGGGCCGAGATCTGGCTCGACGGCGGCCACAATCCCGGCGCCGGCGAGGTGATCGCGGCGACGCTCGCCGATCTCGCCGATCGGGCGCCGCGCCCGCTGCATCTCGTCGCCGGGATGCTGGAAACCAAGGATCCGCTCGGCTTCTTTCGGCCCTTCGCCGGGCTGGTCCGCGCCGTCACCACCGTGCCGATCGCCGGCGGCGACCATCCCGGCCGCGATCCGGAGGCGCTGGCGGCGCTGATCCGCGATCGGGCCGGCATTCCGGCGCGTGCGGCGGCGAGCGTCCGGGCGGCGCTCGCCGATCTCGCCGGAGAGGCGAGGGGGGCGACCCCGCCGCGCATCCTGATCTGCGGTTCGCTCTATCTCGCCGGTGAAGTGCTGCGGGAGAACGGCACGCCGCCGGAGTGATCCGAGCGGCGGGCTCGTCTCGGACCTCCGCTGCGTTCACTGCCCGAACAGGCCGCCGATGAATTCACCCAGGGTCTGCGGTTCGCGCTCGTAGGAGCGGCGGGTCACGCTGCCGGTGGTCTGCGGATCGACCGGCCGGGCGCGCGGACGCGCCGGGGCGAGGGGAACCGCCACGGCCTGACGATCCGGTAGGATCGTCGGCTGCGCCTCCGCCCGTTGCGGCGCGATCGCCCCCACCGGCGTCGCCGCCGGTTGGGGCGCGGGTTCGCTCGCGTAGGCGCGGCCGGTGCCGGGGATGGCGCTCGCCTGCAGGCCGCGATGGGCGTCGAGCATGAAGCGCTGCCACACCACCGCGGCGAGCGAGCCGCCGGTGCCGCGCTTGGTGGGGGCGCCGTCGTCGTTGCCGAGCCACACGCCGGTGGTCAGCTTCGAGGTGTAGCCGATGAACCAGGCGTCGCGGAAATCCTGGGAAGTGCCGGTCTTGCCGCCGGTCTGCCAGCCGGGGATCTGCGACTTGCGGGCGGTGCCGGAGAACAGCGTCTCGGCCAGCATGGTGTTCATCTCGGCGAGCGGCACGGGCTCGATCACACGGCCGATGCCGGTGCCCTTGCGCTGGTAGAGGAGCTTGCCGTCGGCGGTCTTGATGGCGGTGATGACGTGCGGCACCACGCCCATGCCGCCGTTGGAGAAAGGCACGTAGGCGGCGGTGATCTCGAGCGGCGTCACCTCGGAGGTGCCGAGCGCGATCGACGGGGTCGCCATCAGCGGCGAGGTGATGCCGAGCCGCATCGCCGTCTCGGCGACGTTCTTCGGGCCGACCTCGATGGCGAGCTTGGCGGCCACCGTGTTGATCGACTCGGCGAGCGCCTCCTTCAGGGAGATCGGGCCCTTGAATTCCTTCTCGAAGTTCTTCGGGCTCCAGCCCTTGTAGCTGAAGGGGCCGTCGTCGCGGACGGTGTCCGGGGTCAGCCCGTGCTCCATCGCGGTCAGATAGACGAAGGGCTTGAAGGCCGAGCCCGGCTGGCGCTTGGCGGCCACCGCGCGGTTGAACTGCGACTTGGCGTAGTCGACGCCGCCGACCATCGCCTTGACCGCGCCGGTCGGGTCGATCGAGACGATCGCGCCTTGGCTGACGTCCTTCTTGTCGCCGAACTGCGCCATGCCGGCCTGCAGCGCCGCCTCGGCCAGGATCTGCAGCGACGAATCGATCGTCGTCTCGACCACGATGTCCTTGTCGACCGCGCCGATGTAACTCGGCACCTGATCCATCACCCAGTCGGCGACGTAGTTCTCCGAGCCGGAATTCGGCTGGGTGAAGATCATGCGCGGCTGGGCGAGAGCGGCTTGGCGTTGCTGGTCGGTGATGGTGCCGGTCTCCACCATCGCCGCGAGCACCGTCTGGGCGCGGGCGTGGGCGCGGTCGGGATCGCGGCTCGTGGCATAGCGCGACGGCGCCTTCAAGAGGCCGGCGAGCATCGCCGCCTCCATCGGCGTGACGTCGCGCGCCGACTTGCCGAAATAGCGTCGCGCCGCCGCGTCGACGCCGTAGGCGCCGGCGCCCATGTAGACGCGGTTCATGTAGAGCTCGAGGATCTGATCCTTGGTGTATTCGTGCTCGAGCCAGAGCGACAGCAGCACTTCCTGGACCTTGCGGCCGAAGGTGCGCTCCTGGGTCAGGAACAGGTTCTTGGCGAGCTGCTGGGTCAGGGTCGAGCCGCCCTGGGCGACGCCGCGATGGGTGAGGTTGACCACCGCCGCGCGGACGAGGCCGATCGGGTCGATGCCCCAGTGCTCGCGGAAGCGGCGGTCCTCGATCGAGACGATAGCGCCGGGCAGCCACGGCGGCAGGTCCTTGATGCGGACCGGTTCGCCGCCGGTGTCGCCGCGGTTGCCGACGAGCTTGCCGTCGGCGGAGAGGATCTTGACGTTGGCCGGGCGTTGCGGCACCGCCCATTCCGAGGTCGGGGGCAGCTGCGCGCCGTAATAGACCAGGATGCCACCGACGCCGATGGCGCCCCAGATCGCCAGGACGAAGCCCCAATAGATGGTGCGGCGCAGGAACCGGCCGAAACCGCCCGGCGGCCGGCCGCCCGAGCCGCCCGAACCGCGACGGGGTTTGCGCTGCGGCGGGGCGTCGTCCTCGGCGCGCGCGTCGTCCTCGACCGGCCGCTCGCGGCGGCGGGCACGGCTCGGGGCGTCGTCGCGCGAGGCCATCAGCGGCGTCTCCTCGATGTAGAGCGTGGGTTCGATCCGCCCGCGGCCGGCGGCGCGCGCCGGGCGGCGGCGCACCGGGCCGGTGCCGGCGGTCGGACGATCCTCCGGCCCGAGCCGCAGATCGAGGCGATCGGGCGCGTCGAAGTCGTCCTCGTCGTCGAAGACGGGATCCTTCCGCCGATCCGCTTTCCGCGCCACGCCGTCCTCCACCCCTCGCGACCGCGATCCCGGGCGGGATCACGGTCTCCCTCTTGGGAGGCTATTGGGGGCGTTTTAAGGCGGAGTTAACCGACCGTGCCACGCTTGCGCGACAAGGCCTCGACGGCGGCGAGCGTCGACATGTTGACGACGCCGCGCGAGGTCACCGACGGGGTCAGGATGTGCGCCGGCTTCGCCGCTCCGAGCAGGATCGGGCCGACGTGGAGGGCGTCGGTCATCGCCTTGATCAGGTTCAAGGCGATGTTGGCGGCATCGAGCGAGGGGAAGACGAGCAGATTGGCGTCGCTCTTCAGCGTCGTGTCGGGCATCACCCGCTCGCGGATGGTGCGCACCAGCGCCGCGTCGCCGTGCATCTCGCCGTCGATCTCGAGCGCCGGCTCGAGCGAGCGGACGAGGTCGAGCGCCTTGCGCATCTTGCGCGCCGAGGGCAGGTCGCGCGAGCCGAAGTTCGAGGCCGAAAGCAGCGCCGCCTTGGGCTCGAGGCCGAAGCGGCGGATGTGGCGGGCGGCCAGAATGGTGGCGTGGGCGATCTCCTCGCAGCTCGGCTCCGGCGTCACGTAGGTGTCGGTCAGGAACCAGGCGCCGCGCTGCGAGATCAGCAGCGACACGGTGGAGAAGTCCATGTCCGGGCTGTCGAAGCCGACGACGTCGCTGACCACCTTGCGATGGCGTTCGAAGCCGCCCTCGAGGCCGCAGATCAATGCGTCGGCGTCGCCGCGCTCGAGCGCCACGGCGCCGATCACGGTGGTGTTCGACCGCACGATGGTCTTCGCCCCGTCCGGGGTGACGCCCTTGCGCCCGACCTTGCCGAGATAGGTCTGGACGTAGTCGTTGTAGCGGGGATCGGCGGAGGGATCGACCACCTCGAACTCGTGGCCGGGGCGGATCTTCAGGCCGAAGCGCTCGCAGCGCGCCTCGATCACCTGCGGCCGGCCGATCAGGATCGGGGCGGCGATCGCCTCCTCGAGCAGCACCTGGGCGGCGCGCAGCACCCGCTCGTCCTCGCCGTCGGTGTAGACGATGCGGGGCTTGATCTTGGCCGCCTTCGCCGTGGCGGTGATCGGCTTCATGATCAGGCCGGAGCGGAAGACGAAGCGGCCGAGCTCGGCCTCGTAGGCCTCGAAGTCGCGGATCGGCCGACGCGCCACGCCCGAGGCCGCCGCCGCCTTGGCGACCGCCGGGGCGATGCGCAGGATCAGCCGGCGATCGAAGGGCGAGGGGATGAGATAGTCCGGGCCGAACACCACCGGGCCGCCGTCGGCGTCGCGGAGATCGCCGGCCTCCTCGTGGGCCAGCGCCGCGATCGCCTTCACCGCCGCCCGCTTCATGTTCTCGTCGATGGTGGTGGCGCCGCAGTCCAACGCGCCGCGGAAGATGTGCGGGAAGCACAGGACGTTGTTGACCTGATTGGGGAAGTCGGACCGGCCGGTGCAGATCATCGCGTCGGGGCGAACCTCGCGGGCGAGATCCGGCATGATCTCCGGCGTCGGGTTGGCGAGCGCCATGATCATCGGCCGCTCGGCCATCTTCTCGAGCAGCTCCGGCTTCAGCACGCCGCCGGCGGAGAGCCCGAGGAAGACGTCGGCGCCGTCGATCACTTCGGCCAGGGTGCGCTTGTCGGTCTTCTGGGCGTAGATCGACTTGTAGGGGTCCATCAGCACCGGGCGGCCTTCCCAGACCAGCCCCTCGATGTCGCAGACCCAGATGTTCTCGCGGTGGGCGCCGAGCGAGACCAGCAGATTGAGGCAGGCGAGGGCGGCGGCGCCGGCGCCGGAGGCGACGATCTTCACCTCCTCGATCTTCTTCGCCCCGATCTCGAGGCCGTTGAGGATCGCGGCGGCGACGATGATCGCGGTGCCGTGCTGGTCGTCGTGGAAGACCGGGATGTTCATCCGCTCGCGCAGACGCCGCTCGACCTCGAAACACTCGGGCGCCTTGACGTCCTCGAGGTTGATGCCGCCGAAGGTCGGCTCCAGCGCCGCCACCACCTCGACCATGCGGTCGACGTCGGGGGCGTCGACCTCGATGTCGAAGACGTCGATGCCGGCGAATTTCTTGAACAGGACCGCCTTGCCCTCCATCACCGGCTTGGAGGCGAGCGGACCGATGTTGCCGAGGCCGAGCACGGCGGTGCCGTTGGAGACCACCGCCACCAGATTGGCGCGGGCGGTGTAGTCGTCGGCCTTCTCCGGATCGTCCTTGATGGCGAGGCAGGTGGCGGCGACGCCGGGCGAATAGGCGAGCGCGAGGTCGCGCTGGTTGCCGAGCGGCTTGGTCGCCTGGATCTCGAGTTTGCCCGGGCGCGGGTTCTTGTGGAAGAACAGGGCCGCGTCGGCGAGTTCCTCGTTGTGCGAACGCTGGGCGAAGGTCGCGCTCTCGGTCTTGGGCTCGCGGGTCATCCGGTGCTCCGAAACGGGGGTGGATCGCGTTCGCGCGGACTTCGGACGATTCGGCGCATGTCGCCGATTTCGACTTTGGACTGCGACCACGGGCCGCAACCGTTAATCCCCGTTTTGGGCCGGAGCAAGTCTACATGCCGCACGTAATGCCTCGCAATCGATTGAAAAATAAAATTATTTCATGTTGCGCTGCAGCAGGAGGCGATGCGGCGCGGGCGTGATCGGTGCCCCGGTCGCGTTGCGCGCCGCCGCGTCGCGTCCTATGGATGACGGGTGTATGCGGGGGAGCCCGCGCGAGGCGGAGAGGAGGCGTCGACATGGTCCGGTTCATCGTCCGCATCCTCGGCCTGTGGTTTCTCGCCGGCGGTTTCGCCGCCGCAGTGATCGACGGCATGAAGAGCATCGCCGCCTCGAAGGTGGTGATGGCGTCGGCGCGCGAGACCTGGAGCGATCTCGCTCCGGCGACGCTGACGACGGTCGATCGCTGGCTCGTCGGCACGCTCGGGCCGACGGTGGAAACCGGTTTCGCGGTCGCGGTCGACCGGGTGCCGACCTGGGCGCTGCTCGGCGTCCTCGGCGCCGTGCTGGTCGCGGTCGCGCTGCCGAAACACGACGACGGTGCGATCCCGCGCGTCTGAGCGAGCCCGGCGACCGTCATCGAACCGTCGAACGAGCGGATTAAACCCGCGTGCCACGGCGCCGACGGGCGCGTGTCGGACGTCGAGGGTCGACCGCGAACGGAAAGACGCGTCGAACGAGGAGACCCCTTTGTCGAACAGCTTCGGTCCGTCCGAGACTTTCGCGCGCGCGCCCTTCGCCGGACGAGCGACGCCGCCGCGTCGGCGCGCACGTGCCGCCGTCCATCCCTCGATCTTCTCCGGAGGTGCCGCATGACCGGCGTCGACACCGACGTTCCCTCGGTCGTCGTTCCCGACGACGCCTTCTCCCGGTCGCCGGTCGGCAAGGCGCGGTGGCGCCAGCGGAGCGGCGAGACGCTCGCCTCGGCGCTGCGCCGCATCCTGATCGACGAGATCACCTCGGCGCGGGCGGTGATCGGCGATCCGGATCTCGAGCGGTCCGAAGCGATCCACATGACGCGTCGGTGCCTGAAGCGGGTGCGCAGCCTGTGGGACGTGCTCGATCCGCTGCCCGGCGCCAATCGCGACGGGCGAGTGCGGCAGATCCGCGACGCCGCCCGTCTGCTCGCCGCCGCTCGCGACGCCGACGTGATGGCGGCGGAGGCGCGGCGGTTGCACGAGCGGGCGGAGGGCCGGGCGCTGCAGGCCACCGAGCGCTTTCTCGCCCGCTGCGAGCAACGGGCGCGGCACGCCCATCTCGCGACGCCGCCGTTCGAGCTGGTCGCGGCGCGGCTGCGCGCCTGCGAGGCCGACGCCCGGTCGTTGCCGACGGTGTTCGAGGGCGGACGGCTGCTCGCCGACTCGCTGGTCGGCGCCTATCGCCGCGGTCGCCGCGACTGGCGGGAGATCGAGGACGGCGCCGGCGGCGAGGCGCTGCACGATTGGCGCAAACGCGTCAAACACCGCCATCATCTTTCGTCGATCGTGCCGGTGGTGACGGTGGTCACCAGCCGCTCGATCCAGACCGACCTCGTCCAGCTCGGTGAATTCCTCGGCGAGGAGCACGATCTGGCGGTGATGAAGGCGCGGATCGAGGACGATCCCGATCTGCTGCCGGTCGAGGACGGTCGCGAGGATCTGCTCGAGCTGATCGCCCGCCGTCGCCGCAAGCTCGCCAAGATCGCGCTCGAACTCGGCTCCGATCTCTACGCGCTGCGCACCCGCGCCTTCGAGCGCGAGCTGGAGGCGTTGCGCGAACTCTGCTAGGCCTGTTGCACTGCGAAGCGGTCGGCCCCATCTGTTGGCGGACACAGGTCGGAAACGCGGAGTGAGTGATGGTCGAGAAGCAGTTGGAACGCGGTCTGTTCGCCAGCCGATGGCTGATGGCGCCGATGTACGTCGGGCTGACCGGCGCCTTGTTGGTGCTGATGCTGAAGTTCGTGCAGGGGCTGGTCGAGTTCGCGATGCACGCGTGGAGCGCCAGCGAGGCGCAGACCGTGCTCGCCATCCTGTCGCTGATCGACCTGACGCTCGCCGGCAACCTGCTCCTGATCGTGATCTTCTCGGGCTACGAGAACTTCGTCTCGAAGATCGACGTCGGCGATCACGAGGACCAGCCGGACTGGAAGGGCAAGGTCGACTTCGCCGCGCTGAAGATCAAGCTGATCGCCTCGATCGTCGCCATCTCGGGCATCCACCTGCTCAAGATCTTCATGGACATCGGCAAATACACCGACCGCGACATCATGTGGATGACGATCATCCACGTCGTCTTCGTCGGCTCGGGGGTGTTCCTGGCGCTGATGGACAAGATCCACGGCTCGCACGAGAGCCAGGAAGCGCTGCACTGAACCGCGCGCATCGTCGCCCCTCAGGGGGCGGCGAGGACGTCGCGGCAGGCGGTCGGCAGATCGGCCAGCGTCAGCGGCGGCCGCGGCTTCTCCGGCGGGCTCGGCTTCCACGGCTCGGGGCCGAGCCACCACGCCAGATCGGCGCCGCAACCGTCGCCCGACGGGGTCGGCGCCTGGGCGCGGCAGTCGGCGGCGCCCTGTGGGCAGGCCAGCCGGACGTGGAAATGGTAGTTGTGGCCGTACCACGGGCGGATCTTGCCGAGCCATCGGCGATCGCCGCCGGCCCAATCGCACAACGCCTTCTTGATCGGCGGATTGACGAAGATCCGCTCGACCTCCGGGTCGAGAGCGGCGGCGCGCAGCAGCTTCGCCCGCGTCTCGGTCCATTTCGAGCGATCGAGCTCGCGCGTCTTCATGTTCACCATCGACACGGCGGAGACGGTCTCGCGCTCGTCCGCGGTGAGGGTGCGGGTCGGCATCGGCAGGAACCAGACGTCGGCGTCGAGGCCGATCTCGTGGCTGGCGTGGCCGGTCAGCATCGGGCCGCCGCGCGGCTGCGACATGTCGCCGACGAGCAGGCCGGGCCAGCCGAGGGCGCGGCCGGCTTCGGCGAAGCGCTCGAGGAAGGCGACGAGGCGCGGATGGCCCCAATTGCGATTGCGGGAGAGGCGCATCACCTGCCAGGCCGGGCCGTCGATCGGCAGAGCGACGGCTCCCGCCAGGCAGCCGCGCGAATAAGAGCCGATCGGGCGCGGCGCCAGCGCCGCCGGGGTGGTCTTTTCCCCGAACAGCACCTTGGCGGCGTCGGCCGGCAGGGCGGCGCGGGCGGCGGTCATCTCGGAACGCCCCTCCTCGCCGGTCGACTGGGCCGCGGCCGGGGGCGTGACGGCGAGGAGCGTGAGCAGCGACAGGGCGACGGACGACCGCATGGCAGACCTCGGGGCGCGACGGGACGGCGTCGAGTGTGGCGCCGAGACGTTTACGAATCGTCGACCATGTTCACCGATCGGCGACGGCCCGGTGGACGAGCCGCGCCGCCACCAGATCCTCGAGCGCGGTGCCGACCGACTTGAACAGCGTGATCTCGTCGGCGCCGCCGCGCCCGGCGACGGTGCCGCGGCAGAGCTCGGGGAGGTCGCCGACGATGCGCTCGGGCGTCAGCACGCCGGAGGCGAGCGGCTGGGTGACGTCGCCGGCCTCGTGGGTCGCGCCCTCGCGGGTGTCGACGAAGACGCGGGCCCGCGCGATCGCGGCGTCGTCGGCCTCGCGCATCGCCGGGGTGTAACCGCCGACGAGATCGACGTGGACGCCCGGCTTCAGCCAGTCGCCGCGCACGATCGGGGTGGTCGACATGGTGGCGGTGGAGACGACGTCGGCGGCGCGGATCGCGGCCTCCGGGTCGGCGACGGCGCGGACGCGGAAGGGGCGATCGGCGAAGCGAGCCGCCAGGGCCGCCGCCTTGTCGGGCGAGCGATTCCAGATCGCCACCTCCTCGATCGGGCGAATCGCGGTGTGGCCCTCGATCAGATGCTCGGCGAGGGCGCCGGCGCCGATCATCACCAGCCGACGGGCGTCGGGGCGGGCGAGGAAGTCGGCGGCGAGGGCCGAGGCACCGGCGGTGCGCCACAACGTCAGCCGGGTGCCGTCGAGCACGGAGAGCGGTTGGCCGCTCACCCCCGACATCAGGACGTAGCTGCCGACCACCGAGGCGAGGCCGCGCTTGGCGTTGCCGGGGACCACCGAGACGATCTTCACCCCGGTCACGGCGTCGTCGTCGAGGCCGGCGCGACCGTCGGTCCAGGCCGGCATCAGCAGCAGCATGGCGTCGTCCTCGCCGGCGCGCGGCATCGCGTGGTGATGGCGCACCGGCGTCACCACCGCCTCGCGGAAGCCCCGGCGCAGCGCCTCGACCATGCCGGCGCGATCGAGGACGCGATCGATCGCGTCCGCGTCGATGACGATCATCACGGATCCTTTCGGTTTGCTGAGAGTTCGGGCGGCATCGGGTGCCGTTCAGGCGGCCTCGGCGCCCGGCTTCGGCAGCGCGGCGACCGCCGCCTCGCCGCCGCCGGCGTGCTTGGCGACCTCGGCGGCGAGGGTGGCGCGCTCCGCCTCCAAGCGGGTGGTGGCGCGGCGGCCGGCGCGGGCGGCCTTGCGATGCTTGCCCTGGCCGAGCCACACCGCGACGCCGCCGAGCAACACGCCGAGGACCACGGCGCCGAGGATCGGCAGGAACAGCGGCAGGGTCACGGCGATCGCCGGATCGTCGGGGCGGAACGGATCGAGCGACAGCGTCACCGGCCGGCGATTGGCGACGGCGAGAGCCACCACCACCATGCCGATCGGCAGGGCGAGCACCCACGTGAGGAAGCGCTTCATAGCTCGGACCTTTCGTGTTCGCGGGGACGACGGGAGGGGGCCGCTCTCGCCGGCGAGAGCGGCGCCGCTCAGTCGCCGAGATCGACGCCGTCGTTGAGGCGTTCGCGCATTTCCTTGCCGGTCTTGAAGAACGGCACGTATTTCTCGGTCACCGACACCTTTTCACCGGTGCGCGGATTGCGACCGGTACGGGCGGGGCGATTCTTCACCGAAAAGGCACCGAAGCCGCGCAGCTCGACGCGATCGCCGCGCGTCAGCGCGCCGGTGATCTCGTCGAGAACCGCGTTGACGATGTGCTCGACGTCGCGCTGGTAGAGATGCGGATTGCGCTCGGCCAGCCGCTGCACCAGCTCGGACTTGATCATCGACCGATCCCCCCGAAATTGCTCGGATTTTCGTCGCGCGCAGGGTGCCAAACCGACTGCAGTCCGTCAAGCGAGCGCAGGGTCGCGGAAACACCTTCGAGGCCGAACGCGGCGGCGACGCCACGGGTGGCGGCGGCCGAGGCCTCCTCCATCCACGCCCAGGGCGTGTCCTTCTTGGGCTTGTGGTCGCGGATCGGCAGGTCCGCGGCGACGCCCTTGGTGGTCAGCCAGGCGCGGGCCGCGCTCTCCTCGCCGATCTCGTCGACGAGCTTCAGATCGATCGCCTGATGGCCGGTGACGACACGGCCGTCGGCGAGCTCGAGCGCGCGCTCCGGGGTCAGGCCGCGGCGCTCGGCGACCAGCCCGACGAACCACTGGTAGGTGTCGCGGATCGCCCGGTCGAGCATGGCGCGGGCCTCCGGCGAGACCGGCTTGAAGGGCATCGGCTCGGCCTTCATCGGGGAGGACTTCACCTCCTCGTATTTGACGCCGATCATGTCCATCAGCCGCGACACGTCCGGCCACTGCACCAGCACGCCGATCGAACCGGTCAGGGCCGAGCGGCGGATGACGATGCGGTCGGCGCCGAGGGCGGCCATGTAGCCGGCGGAGGCGGCGAGTGTCCCGACCCAGGCGACCGTCGGCTTCTTGGCGGAGAGCCGGCGCAGCGCGCCGTAGACGGACTCGCCCGCGGTGGTGGCGCCGCCGGGGCTGTCGATGTCGATGATCACGCCCTTGACCGCGTCGGCGTCGGCGAGGCCGTCGAGCATGGCGACGAAGTCGGCGTTCGGCGTCATCAGGCCGGAGAGGGCGACGCGGGCGACGTGCGGCGACGTCGTACCGCCGCCGAGCGCGCCGAACCGCACGGCGAGGGCGATCGCGGCCACCACCGCCAGAGAGAAAGCGGCGATCCGCCAGAAGCCGAGCCGGCGCTTGAGGCGGCGGCGGTCGGCGATCGCGTCGGGATCGAGCATCATCGGCGGCGTCTCCTCGTGGAACCGACCCGAGGGGTAGCAGCCGGGGCGGTCGGCTTCAAGCGGTCTCGCGTCGGCGGGGACGATCGGCCGGCCGACATGCGAAGACCCGCGCGGGTCGCCCGGCGCGGGTCTTGCGATCTCTTCGCGAGGGGCGGCCGGCGCGAGGCCGGCCGTCGATCACTTGTCTTCGGTGCGGGCGCGCAGCGCCGCGCCGAGGATGTCGCCGAGCGAGGCACCCGAGTCGGACGAACCGAACTGGGCGATCGCCTCCTTCTCCTCGGCCACCTCGAGCGCCTTGATCGACACGCCGACCTTGCGGGTCTTGCGATCGAACTGGACGACACGGGCGTCGAGGCGCTCGCCGACGGCGAACCGCTCCGGACGCTGGTCGTTGCGCTCGCGGGCGAGCTCCGAACGCTTGATGAAGGTGGTGAACTCGGTGTCGATGATCTTGACCTCGAGACCGCCGTCCTTCACCTCCGTCACCTCGCAGGTGACGATGGCGCCGCGACGCAGGTCGCCCGCCTTCTCGAAGGGGTCGC
>JAAYVT010000667.1 GCA_012517025.1 Phyllobacteriaceae bacterium
TGAAGTCCTCGAAGTACCGTGTCGTTTGCGTCATGGCGCCGCTCGCCGCCCCCGTTCACACTGCGCGCGATCCGCCAACGAATCACGCGAGGCCTCCGTCATGTTCGCCGCCCTGTCGACGCTCGACACGCCGCTCGGGCCGAAACTGGTTCGGCCCTTCTACGTCGTCGGCAGCGCGCTCGCCGTGGCGATCGCCGGGATCGGATTGATCGTCGGCGCGGCGCTGGCGACCTCGTCGGTGCTGCTCGCGCTGTTCGTCGCCGGCTTCTTCCTGCTCGCCGGCGCCACCGTGTTCCTCGGCGTGCGCCTGACGGCGGAAGCGGTGACGATCGTCTTCGCGCGGACCGCGCCGCGCCCGGTCGGATCGACGATGTCGCGCACCGCGTGAGCCGGCGCGAGTCGTCCCGATTCGGCGCGGCGTCGCCGCCGCGCCGGGAGACTCGTTCGTCAGGCGTTGAACTTGAACAGCATGATGTCGCCGTCCTGGACGACGTACTCCTTGCCTTCGTCGCGCGCCTTGCCGGCTTCCTTGGCCGCCGCCTCGCCACCCAGCGCCACGTAGTCGTCGTAGGCGATGGTCTGGGCGCGGATGAAGCCACGTTCGAAGTCGGAGTGGATCACGCCGGCCGCCCCGGGCGCCTTAGTGCCCTTGGTGATGGTCCAGGCGCGCGCCTCCTTCGGCCCCACCGTGAAATAGGTGATGAGCCCGAGCAGGTCGTAGCCGGCGCGGATCAGGCGATCGAGGCCCGGCTCGTGCAGGCCCATGCCTTCCAGGAACTCCAGCTCCTCGGCGTCGGAGAGCTGGGCGATCTCGGCCTCGATGGCGGCGGAGATGACGACCGCCTTGGCGCCCTGCTTCTCCGCCATCGCCTCGACGGCGGCGGAATGGGCGTTGCCGGTGGCGGCGGAGGCCTCCTCGACGTTGCAGACGTAGAGCACCGGCTTGGAGGTGAGCAGCATCAGGCCGTCGAGCATCGGCTTGTCGTCGTGGGACACCGTGAGCATCCGCACCGGCTTGCCGGACTGCAGCAGCTCGAGCGCGCCTTCCATGATCGGCAGCACCTGCTTGGAATCGCGATCGCCGCCCTGTGCCTTCTTGCGGGTGGCGACGACGCGGCGCTCCAGGCTCTCCAGGTCGGAGAGCATCAGCTCGGTCTCCACCGTCTCGGCGTCGGCGACCGGGTCGACGCGCCCCTCGACGTGGGTGACGTCGCCGTCCTCGAAGCAGCGCAGGACGTGGACGATGGCGTCGACCTCGCGGATGTTGGCGAGGAACTGGTTGCCGAGGCCCTCACCCTTGGAGGCGCCGCGCACCAGACCGGCGATGTCGACGAAGGTGATGCGGGTCGGCACGATCTGCGCCGACTTGCCGATCTTGGCGATCTCGTCGAGGCGCGGGTCGGGGACGCCCACCTCGCCGGTGTTCGGCTCGATGGTGCAGAAGGGATAGTTCGCCGCCTGGGCCGCGGCGGTCCGGGTCAACGCATTGAAGAGGGCCGACTTGCCGACGTTGGGCAGGCCGACGATGCCGCACTTGAAGCCCATGGGATCTCCACCGGTCCTGTCGAAAAATCAGCGGCGGCGGAACTGGGTGCCGCCCGGACGCGGGGCGGAAGCGCCCTCGGGACGAGCCTCGCGATGACGGAACACCAGGCGCCCCTTCTCGAGGTCGTAGGGAGACATCTCGACGGTGACGCGATCGCCGGCCAACGTCTTGATGCGGTTCTTCTTCATCTTGCCGGCGGTGTAGGCGATGATCTCGTGACCGTTTTCGAGACGGACGCGAAAGCGTGCGTCGGGCAGAATTTCCAGGACCAGTCCCTCGAACTGGATCAGCTCTTCCTTGGCCATGAGGCTACGTTCCGTTCATGTCGTTCGTTCGGGTGTGGCATATAGCCGAAATACCTCGGGCCGGAAACGGGGAAAGCCCGCGTTCCGGCCCGAAATCGCTGAAACTGCGATGAGATCAGAGAGCGACGAGATGCGCCGCGGCGTTCTTGCCGGACCGACGATCGACCTCGACTTCGAAGGACACCTTCTGGCCTTCGGTCAGGCTCTGCATTCCGGAACGCTCCACGGCGGAGATGTGGACGAACACGTCCTTGGAGCCGTCTTCCGGCTGAATGAAGCCGTAACCCTTGGTTTCGTTGAAGAACTTGACGGTGCCGGTCGGCATGGCGAGGTTTCCTCTCGTCGATCGTGAACAGGTTCGAGCGGAGTCGCGCGACATGGCGCTCCGTCCCGCTCTGTCGAATTTTGGAGAGAACCGACGAGAACACCCGCCGTCGTGGCGGGTGCAGTAGCCCAAAGTCCGGCCAAAGTCCGATGGCGCGCATACTATCGCGGCGAGCGCCGGGGGACAAGGACGGCGGTCGATCGGTTCAGCGCTTCTTGGCGGCGAGAAGGCGGCGCAGGGTCTCGGCCATGGCGTTCTTCGCCGCCGGTTCGGGTCCGGCGGCGGCCGGCTTCGGCGCGGCGGGCTTCGCCGGAGGCGGCGCCTTCTCCGCCGGTTTGCCGGCGAGGCGATTCATGAAGCCGGTGTCGTCGCGCGCCACCAGGAGGTCGGCGCTCGCCGCGACGTCGTCGAGCAGCGGCTCCAGCCAGTCGCGGTCGACCTTGGCGAAGTCGCCGAGCACGTGCGAGGTGACGCGGTCCTTCGAGCCGGGATGGCCGATGCCGAGGCGGACGCGGCGATAGTCGGGGCCGATGTGGGCGCCGATCGAGCGCAGGCCGTTGTGGCCGGCGTGACCGCCGCCGAGCTTGACCTTGAGGCGGCCGGGATCGAGATCGAGCTCGTCGTGGAAGACGACGACGTCCTTCGGCTCGATCTTGTAGAACTGGCAGCAGGCGACGACGGCGCGGCCGCTGTCGTTCATGTAGGTCGTGGGCTTCAACGCGACGATCTTCTCGTCGCCGATCGTGCCCTCGCAGACCTCGCCGTGGAACTTGGCGCGCCAGGGCGAAAAGCCATGGCGGCGGACGATCGCGTCCACCGCCATGAAGCCGATGTTGTGGCGATTGCGGGCGTATTCCGCGCCGGGGTTGCCGAGCCCCACGAAGAGCAACATGAGCTATGCCTCCGGCGCGGCCGCGATCACTCCTTGACCTTGGTCGCCGGGACTTCCGAGGCGGCGACGGCGGTCTCTTCGGTCTCGGTGAAGCCGGCCGGGGCGGTGATCGAGAGAACGGTGAAGTTCTTCTCGTGCACGACCGCCTCGACACCCGCCGGCAGCTTGACGTCGCCGATGTGGGCGGAGGCACCGATGTTGAGGGCGCCGACGTCGACCTCGACCGCTTCCGGGATCGAATCGGCGCGGCAGCGGCACTCGATCTCGTGGTGGACGATCGACAGGGCACCACCACGCTTCAGGCCGACCGAGGCCTCCTGGTTGACGGCGTGGACCGGCACGAAGACGGTGACGATGGTCTCGTCGGAGATGCGCAGGAAGTCGACGTGGGTCAGTGTGTCCTTGACCACGTGCATGTGGTAATCCTTGGGGATCACGCTGATCTTCTCACCGCCCACCGCGATGGTCGCGACGGTGGTCAGGAAGCCGCCGGCGCGCAGGCGCTTGTCGGTCTCCTTGTAGGGGAGAGCGATCGCCAGCGGGGGCTTCTTGTCGCCGTAGATGACGGCGGGGACACGACCTTCCAGACGCAGCGCACGAGCGGCCCCCTTGCCGACCCGTTCGCGCA
>JAAYVT010000668.1 GCA_012517025.1 Phyllobacteriaceae bacterium
CCGACGCGAACGCCCTCGGGCAATTGCGCGGCGAAGGCGTTCGCCACCTGCTTCACCGCGTCGACGGTCTCGATCAGGTTGGCGCCGGTGCGTTTGACCACCTCGATGGCGATCGCCGGGCGGCCGTCGATGCGGGTGATCGAGGTGGCGTCCTTGAAGGTGCGTCGCACGCTCGCCACCTCGAGCGCCCGCACCACGGCGTTCGGTCCGGCGACGATCGGCAGATCGGCGACGTCGGCGAGCCCCTCGATCAGCGACGGGATCTTGACCGCGTAGCGGCCCTGCGCGCCCTCCAGCGTGCCGGCGGCGACGAGCTGGTTGGAACCGTTGGCGACCGCCAGCAGCTGGTCGAGCGAGACGCCGTAGGACTCGAGCAACATCGGATCGACGTCGATCTCGACGAGGTCGTCGCGGGCGCCCTGCAGATCGGCGGAGAGCACGCCCGGCACCTGTTCGATGGCGCGGCGCAGATCGCGGGCGAGCCGGGTCAGGGTGCGCTCCGGCGCCTGGCCGGAGACCGACACCACCAAGACCGGGAACAGCGACAGGTTGACCTCGTGCACCGACGGCTCGTCGGCGGTGGTCGGGAGATCGCGCTTGGCGTCGTCGACCTTGGCGCGGACGTCCGCCAATGCGGCGGCGCTGTCGAAGCCGGCGTTGAACTCGAGCAGCACGTAGCCGCCACCCTCGAAGGCCTGGGAGCGCATCTCCTTGACGTTGGTGACCGACTTCAGCTTGGTCTCGATCGGACGCAGCAGCAGCCGTTCGCCGTCCTCCGGCGAGATGCCGCGCAAGGACAGCTGGACGTAGACGATCGGCACGCGGACGTCGGGTTCGGCCTCCTTCGGAATGGTCAGATAGGCGAGACCGCCGGCGACCAGCGTGAAGATCAGACAGACCAGGGTGAGGCGCCAGTTGCGGACGGCGAGGTCGACCGGGTTCATTCGACGCTCTCCGCCGCCACCTTCTCGCCGGCCTTGACGAAGTCCTGGCCGGCGACGATGACGCGGGCGCCGTCGGGAATGCCGGCGACCCACAAGCCCTCGGGGGTGTCGTCGAGGATGTCGATGCGGCGGAAGGCGACGACGTCGCCGTCCTCGACGGTGCGCACGCCGATGGCGCCGTCGTCGGCGAGCGACAGCACCGAGCGGGGCAGACGCACCGCCGGCACCGGATCCGACGGCAGACCGATCTCGGCGGTCAGGCCGGCGGCGACCGCGGCGCCGGGGTTGGGGGCGGAGATCTCGATGCGATAGGTGCGGGTCTTGTCGGCGGCGGTGCGCGAGGTCCAGCTGACCTTGCCGGCGATCTTCTCGCCGGAGACGAGACGGACCTCGGCGGGACGGCCGACCTGGACGCGGGAGATCGCGCGCTCGCTCACTTCGCCGGCGACGACGATCGGATCGAGGGCGATGACGGTGGCGACCAGCCGGCCGTCGGCGATCGCCTGACCGTTTTCGACCGGGATCTGGTCGACGATGCCGGCGATCGGGGTCGCGAGCGTCTTCTTGTCGAGTTCGACGCGGGCGAGCTCGAGCGCGGCTGCTGCGGCGTCGACGGCGGCCTTGGAGGCGACCAGATTGAGACGCGGGCCGGCGCCGGTGGCGGAGAGGCGGCTGGCGGCCTCCCATTCGGCGCGGCGCTGCTCGTAGAGGGCCTCGGCCTGTCGCACGGCGGCGGTGCGGCCCTCGTCGGCGAGACGGGCGATCACCGTGCCGGCGGCGACGGCGGTGCCCTTCGGCACCGGCAGATCCTCGACGATGCCGGGGCCGCGCGCCGTCACCGCGACCGTCTTGTTGGCCTCGGTGCGGCCGGAGACGATCAGCAGGCGGGCATAGGCGTGGGCGTGGGCGCGCACCACTCCGACCCGGCGGGCGGCGTGGGTCTCGGTCGTCTCGGCGCGCGGCGGCGGGGTCTGCGACCCGGCGGTGCCGAAGCGGCCGAGGCCGATCCACACCGCCACCGCGACCAGGACGACGACGGCGGCGACGCGGTTGGTGGCGCGAGGCAGAACGAACGTCATGGATCCTCCGGCGGCTGCAGCGCCTCTCGATGCCACTGCGCGGCGGTTTCCGAGAAGCAGCAGAATATCACGCGCAACGCCACGAACCGTGACAGCTCGGCGCGCACCGTGGCGACGGCGATTTCGGCGGCCTCGCGGCCGGGATAACCGTAGACGCCGGTCGAAATCGAGGGGAAGGCGATCGAGGCGAAGCCGTGGTCGCGGGCGATCGCCAGCGAATTGCGATAGGCGGCGGCGAGCTGCGCCGGTTCGCCGTGGCCGCCGCCGCGCCAGATCGGGCCGACGGCGTGGACGACGTGGCGGGCGGGCAGGCGGTGGCCGCCGGTCAGCCGCGCCTCGCCGGTCGGACAGCCGCCGAGCCGGACGCAGTCCTCGAGCAGGCCGGGACCGGCGGCGCGATGGATCGCCCCGTCGACGCCGCCGCCGCCGAGCAGGCTCGAATTGGCGGCGTTCACCACCGCGTCGACCTCCAGGGTGGTGATGTCGGCGACGATCACCTCGAGCACGTGGGGGCCTTCGCGGCGTTCGAAGCGGAGCGGCATGGAACCTCCGGGATGTCGAGCGAGCGTTCGAGGCGACCGGGCGCGGTCCGACCCGACCGCGCCGATTCGAACCCCGCCCGGGGCGGCGCGGGATCTCTCCGATCCGGCTGCCTCGGCCCGATCGGATCATGCTCTAGGCAACGCCGTCGACCGGGTCGAGGAGATTTGCGGCGAGAGTGGCGATCGGTCGCGCCGTTCGGCCGGGGCGACCGCTCTCGCCGGCGTGCACCGCATCCGGCAAGTGTCGAAGCGCGCGATCGATGCCGGTCGACGTGTTCGTGTCGCGGTCGGGGCGGGATCGGCGCGAGATATAAGTTTTCTTCAATGTATAAGTTTTTTCGACCGAGCCGGCGGGGAGCGAAGACTGATGAAGTTCGATGCGAAATATGTGTTTTGCGCGCGTGCTGCAGATCGCTCCGGTGCGATCGAGGGCGAATACGTCGACGACGACGAACGCCGGCGAATCGGTTGAAATCGGCCGCCGAAAGGGTTTGATCTCGATCAAGGTGGAGGCGCCGGCAGTTCTCCTAACCAGAGGTGGGGCGCACGAGGGGTGGCGTTCCCCGAAGCCGAGGGACGGCTTCGTCAGGTTTCGGAGGATGCCCGAATGTTCAAGGTCGCTCTCATCCTATGGATCGTCCTCGGCGCGACGCTCGCCGGGATCGCGTTGATGCTGACGTTGACGATTCCCGCTCTGCAGGCCGATGCGATGAGGTTGCTGCCGATCTTCTCGCTGAGCGGGTTCGTGGTCGCCATCCCGGTCTCGTTCGTGGTCGCCAAGAAGATCCTGGCGCAGACCAAGGGCGTGTGACGCGCTCGCACGTCTCCGCGCGGGGCGTCGCGGAGGGATCGGAACACGTCGCCCCGGTGCGGGTGCGACGGCCCCGGCGGGGGCGGGGAGAGGCGGGCCGGAGCCCGCCTTTCGCGTTTTCGGGGCGCGCGGTTTCAGGCGGCGCGGCGCGTGTCGGTCAGCTCCCGCAGGAGCCGATCGATCTCGGCGGAGAGGCGTTCGGTTTCGCCGGAGAGGGTGACGACGAGCGACGACAGACTGTCGGCGGCGTGGTCGGTGTCCTCGGCCATGCGGGGCAGATGGTTGATGGCGTCGACGGCGGCCTGGGTGGCGTCGCTGGCGCGATGCAGCGAGCCGGTGATCTCCTGGGTGGCGACGTTCTGTTCCTCGACGGCTCCGGCGACGGCGGTC
>JAAYVT010000669.1 GCA_012517025.1 Phyllobacteriaceae bacterium
CGCCCGCGAGCGAAACCCGCTGCTTCTGGCCGCCGGACAGTTCGTGGGGCGCGTGGGCTAGGTGATCCGCAACGCCCACCAGCGCCGCCGCCTCCGCGACGCGCCGGCGCAAGGCGGTCTCGCCTCCTCGGCGCCGGACGGCCTGACCGCGATCGAACTCGCCGAGCGCGAGGCGATCTCCCGGATGATCGGGGTGTGTCGCGGCAACCTCACCGCGGTCGCCCGCGGTCTGGGGCTCGCCAAGAGCACGGTCTACGCCAAGCTGAAGAAGTTCGGGCTCGAGGCCGACGTCGACGTCAGCCGCTCCTGAGATCCCGGCCGGCGGCGCCTCGGCACCGTCGGCCGACGTCTCTCAATAGCCGCGATCGCGCGGCACCTCGCCGAGCAGGGGCTGCCCGGCGACGAGCCGGCGGGCGTCCTCGGCGATCGAGGCGACGATCGTCTCGAACCCCGCCTCGGCGGCGTCGTGCGCGGTCACCAGCACCTTCGGATGCGACCACAACGGATGATCGGCCGGCAACGGCTCGACCGCGAAGACGTCGAGCGAGGCGCCGCCGAGCCGGCCGTCGTCGAGGGCGGCGAGAAGCGCCGCCTCGTCGAGATGGGCGCCGCGCCCGACCTGGATCAACACCGCGCCCTTCGGCATCTTGGCGAAGAGGTCGGCTCCGAGCAGCCCGCGCGTCGCCTCGGTGAGCGGCAGCAGGTTGATCAGGAAATCGGCTTCCGCCACCACCCGGTCGAGCCCGTCCGCGCCGGTCTCGAGCGGCACGCCGTCGATCGCGCCGCGCGTCGTCCGCGCCCAGCCGACCACCCGAAAGCCGAGCGGCAGCAGCGCTTCCGCCGCCGCCCGCCCCATCAGGCCGAAGCCGAGGATGCCGATCGTCACCGTCGAGGGGGCGTGATGGGAGAGCCGCTCCCAGCGCCGCGCCGCCTGGAAGGCGAGGCGCTCGCCGAAGCGGCGATGCCACCACAGCACGTTCCACACCACGTGGCCGGCCATGATCCGCGCCTGTTCCGGGTCGCGCACCCGCGTCACCGGAATGTCCGGCAGGCTCGGCACGGCGAGGATGCCGTCGATGCCGGCGGCGATCGAGGCGGCCATGCCGAGGTTCGGATAGGCGTCGAAGGCGTCGTCCGCCGGCTCCCAACACACCGCGAACCGGACCGTCGCCGGGTCGTCGATCCGCTCCGGCGGGCGCAGGTCGAGATCGGGAGCGAGGCGGCCGACGGTCTCGTCGAAGAGGGCGGCGAGATCGAGCGAACGGGAGAGATAGACGCCGGATATGCGGCTCATGCGGGGAAACCTCGGTGAAGACGGATCGGGCGAGCCTCGCAGAGCCGAGGCTCGCCCGCAATCGGCGAAAGGCGGCGCGGGTCAGCCCCGCGCCAGCGTGGCGTCGAAGGCGAGCACCGCGTCGAGCAGCACCTGCGCCCCGGCGGCACAGTCGACCGGCTGGGCATCCTCGCTCTCGTTGTGGCTGACGCCGCCGGCGCAGGGCACGAAGATCATCGTCGTCGGCGTGACCCGCGACAGATAGACGGCGTCGTGGCCCGCCCCCGAAACCATGCGCCGGCGCAGGAAGCCGTGCTTGGCGGCGGCGCGATCGACGCAGTCGACGAGGCGCGGATCGAACCGCACCGCCGGCGAGTTCCAGAACCGGCTTTCGGTCCAGTCGAGCCCGCGCGCCACGCAGGTGTCGGCGAGGAGGGCGCGGAAGTCGGCCTCCATCCGGTCGATCACCGCGTCGTCGGGATGGCGCAGGTCGACGGTGAAGGCGACCTCGCCGGGCACCACGTTGCGCGAATTGGGATGGACCTCGACGGTGCCGACGCTCGCCACCGCGTCCGACCCGTACGTCTCGGCGATCCGCTCGATCCCGGCGATCACCAGCGAGGCGCCGACCAGCGCGTCCTTCCGGAGCCGCATCGGCGTCGCGCCGGTGTGGGCGTCCTGACCGGTGACGGTGACGTCGTACCAGCGCATGCCCTGCACGCCGGTGAGGACGCCGATGGTCTCGCCTTCCGCCTCCAGGATCGGCCCCTGCTCGATGTGCAGCTCGAAATAGGCCGACAGCGGATGATCGCCGGCCCGCTCCTCGCCGAGATAGCCGATGCCCTCCAGCGCGTCGCGGTAGGCGATGCCGTCGCGGTCCTTGGTCTCCCAGGCGGTCTCGCGGCTGAAGATGCCGGCGAAGACGCCGGAGGCGAGCATCGCCGGGGAGAAGCGCGAGCCCTCCTCGTTGGCCCAGTCGACCACCTCGATCGGCGCGTTGGTCTCGTAGCCCGCCGTGGCGAGCGTGCGCATCACCTCGAGCGCGCCGAGCACGCCGAGAATGCCGTCGAACTTGCCGCCGGTCGGCTGGGTGTCGAGATGCGAGCCCATGGCGATCGGCGGCAGGCTCGGATCCTTGCCCGGTCGACGGGCGAAGAGATTGCCGACCTCGTCGAAGCCGACGGTGCAGCCGTATTTGGTCGCCTCGGCGACGAACCAGTCGCGCACCAGCTTGTCGTCGGCCGAGAGCGTCAGCCGCTTCAGGCCGCCCTTCGGCGTGGCGCCGAAGCGGGCGGTGTCCATCAGCGAGTCCCACAGGCGCTCGCCGTCGATCTTCAGATTGGGGATCATGCGCGTCGGGCCTCGTCGAAGGCGCCCAGGAAGGCGACCGCGTTGTTCGAGAGCGAGGGGCCGAGATAGCCCCCCTCTTGGATCAGAACCGTGGGAAGACCGAGGTCGGCGATCTTGCGCGCGCCCGCCTCGAAGCCTTCACGGGTCATGCCGACCAGCGACAGCGGATCGTCGGCCGACATGTCGAGCCCGAGCGACACCACCAGCGCCTCAGCCCCGAAGGCGGCGATCGCGGCGAGCGCCTCGTCGTAGCGGGCGAGGATGTCGGCGGCGGTGGCGCCGGGGGTGAGCATCAGGTTCAGCGTCGCCCCTTCGCCCTCGCCCGCGCCGCGTTCGTCGGCGTATCCGGTGAAGAGCGGTGTGTATTCGCTCGGATCGGTGTGAATCGAGACGAACAACACGTCGCCGCGCCGGTAGAAGACGTCCGAGGTGCCGTTGCCCTGGTGGGTGTCGACGTCGAGGATCGCCACCTTGCCGAAGCGCCCGCGCAAGTGCTGCGCGGCGATCGCGGCGTTGTTGAAGAAGCAGAAGCCCATGGTCTGATCGATGGTGGCGTGATGACCCGGCGGCCGGCACAGACCGTAGACGTGCCCCTCCGTCCCCGAGCGCACCCGCTCCGCCGCCTCGATCGCGGTCTGCGCCGACCAGTAGATCGCCGTCGCGGTGCCCTCGGTGATCGGACAGGAGGTGTCGGTCGAATGCCAGCCGAGCCGGCCGAGCAGGCTCTTGGCCGGCCTGACGTCGCGCCGCTGCGGATGGAAGGTCGGCACGATCGGAGCCGGTCCGAGGCTCGCCCCGAGCTCGTCCCATGCATGCATCAGACAGTCGACGAAGCCCGGATCGTGCACCGCCACGATCGGATCGAGGCCGTGATCGGCGGGCGCG
>JAAYVT010000670.1 GCA_012517025.1 Phyllobacteriaceae bacterium
ACGAACCCGCTACGCCGTCACCGACCGGCGCATCCTGATCCGACGAACCGGCCCCGGGATCGCCCGATTCGTCGAACTCGATCGCTCGGCGATCGGGCAGATGGTGTCGACGGAATCGGCGAACGGTCGCGGCACCATCCGGTTCGGACCGGAGATCGGCGCGACCCGGGGACGGGGGCAGGTCTGGATGCCGTCGCTGGATCCCGTACCCCAATTCATTGCGATCGACGGCGTCCGTCGGGTATACGATCTGCTCCATCGGACGGTTCGTTGACGTCGACGAACGGCGTGGGACGGCGAGGGGAGGCAGGCTCATGGCATCCGGTACCGGTGATCCCCTGCGGCCGCGCCCGACCGACAACGCGGTCTTCGGACCGACGCGGGGTGGGGCGGCCGAACCCACTTACGGCGGGGCGCTCTCCTTCATGCGGCGGCGCTATTCGCGCGACCTCGACGGCGTCGACGTCGCGATCCTGGGTATTCCTTTCGACGCCGCCGTCTCCAACCGCACCGGCGCCCGCTTCGGGCCGCAGGCGATCCGCCGCGCCTCGGCGATCCTCGATGGCGATCCGCAATATCCCTTTCACATGGACCCGTTCGAGACGCTGACCGTCGTCGACTGGGGCGACGTGTCGTGGGACTACACCAAGCCCTGGGAGGCGCTCGACTGCGTCCACGCGCAGGCTTCCGACATCCTCGCCTCGGGGGCGAAGTTGTTCTCGCTCGGCGGCGATCATTCGGTGACCTACCCGCTGCTCGTCGCGCATGCCGAGAAGCACGGGCCGCTCGCCATCGTCCATTTCGACGCCCATCAGGACACCTGGGGCGACGAAGGGGCGGCGGGGCCGGGGCATTGGACCGATCACGGGGCGTTCGTGCGGCGCGGCGTCGAGGCCGGGGTGATCGACCCCAAGCGGTCGATCCAGATCGGCATCCGCACCCATGCCCCGCGCGACTGCGGGCTGGAGATCGTGTGGGGCTTCGAACTCGAGCTCGACGGCATCCGCCGGGTGATCGAACGCGTCTACGACCGGGTCGGGGAGGGGAAGGCCTATCTCACCTTCGACATCGACTGTCTCGATCCCGCCTTCGCGCCGGGGACGGGGACGCCGGTCGCCGGCGGGCTGACCTCGCGCGAGGCGCTCGCCATCCTGCGCGAACTCGGGCGCATCGACTTCGTCGGCGGCGACGTCGTCGAGGTGGCGCCGCCCTACGACCACGCCGACGTCACCGCGATCGCCGGGGCGGCGGTGGCGCAGACCTGGCTCGGGCTCGAGGCGGAGCGACGACGGGGGCGATGACGCGAAATTCGCGTCGATCGCACGCGCGACGGGAAGCAACGTCGCGGCACGCGACGGTCTTTTCCTCGTCGCGGAAATCCGTCATACCGCTCGCACCACGGTTCGAGGTTCGCTCATGTCCGAAATCATCGACGTCGCCATTCTGGGGGCTTCCGGATACACCGGGGCCGAGTTGCTGCGCTTTCTGATCAACCATCCGAAGGTGCGCATCACCGCGTTGACGGCGGACCGAAAGGCCGGCTCGACCATCGCCGAGGCCTTCCCGCAGTTCGTCGGCTACGACCTGCCGCGCCTCGTCACCATCGCCGAGGTCGACTGGAGCGCCATCGATCTGGTGTTCTGCGCGCTGCCGCACGCCACCACGCAGGAGGTGCTGAAGACGGTGCCGAAGCGGATCAAGATCGTCGATCTCTCCGCCGACTTCCGTCTCTCCGATCCGGCGGCTTACGAATATTGGTACGGCCATCCGCATCAGGCGCTGGAGTTGCAGAAGGAAGCCGTCTACGGCATCACCGAGTTTGCGCGCGAGGCGGTCGCCGCGGCGCGGCTGGTCGCCAATCCGGGCTGCTACACCACCTGTTCGCAGCTGCCGGTGATCCCGCTCATCGAGGCGGGGGCGATCGACCCGGACGAGATCGTCATCGACGCCAAGTCGGGCGTCACCGGCGCCGGCCGCTCGCTCAAGGAATCGAACCTGTTCACCGAGGTGTCGGAAGGCTTCCACGCCTACGGCGTCGGTCATCACCGTCACATGGCGGAGCTCGAGGAGGGTTTCTCGCGCGCCGCCGGACGGCCGGTGATCCCTGCCTTCACGCCGCATCTGGTGCCGATGAACCGCGGCATGCTGGCGACGGTCTACGTGAAGCCGGTCGGCGGGGCGACGCCGCAGTCGCTCCACGAGATCCTGGAGAAGCGCTTCGCCGGCGAGACCTTCGTGAAGGTGCTGCCGTTCGGCACCGTGCCGCAGACCCGCCACGTGCGCGGCTCGAACCGGGTCTACATGTCGGTCTTCGCCGATCGTCGGCCGGGGCGGGCGATCCTGATGTGCGTCCTCGACAATCTGGTCAAGGGCGCCTCCGGTCAGGCGATCCAGAACATGAACGTCATGATGGGTTGGGACGAGGCGCTCGGGCTCGAGGCGGTCGGCGTCTTCCCCTGATCGCGACGCGAACGAGACGAGACGGAGCGAGGGCGGCGCGAGCCGCCCTTTCGCGTTTCCGCGACCGATCGCACATCAGTGTATTTACGTAAGACGAAAGACGCCCGGAGTCGGACGTCCGGTCGGAACCTTTGAATCCATTGAAGTTTCAGTCGGCGGCGATGCCGCGCTGCGGAAAACCGCAATTGTCACCTTGCCGCCACATGTCTTAGCGGATCTTTCGCAGCGCAGGACGCGGGTCTCCCGCATGTATGCGTCATCGAAATCGCCGACTGAAGCGACGTTCGGGATCATCGATTCCGAGCGCAAGGGAGAGTCACATGCAGGCCCACACGCTCGACCACGTGTTGCCGGAGATGCCGGCACGGGTGAAGAAGAATTGGCACCAGATCCTCTACGTGCAGGTGCTCATCGCCATCGTGCTCGGCGCGCTGCTCGGCTATTTCTTCCCGGCCGTCGCCACCAACGACTGGATCAAGGCGCTCGGCGACGGTTTCGTGAAGCTGATCAAGATGGTGATCGCGCCGATCATCTTCTGCACCGTGGTCTCCGGCATCGCCCACATCGACGACGCCAAGAAGGTCGGGCGGGTCGGCGTCAAGGCGATCCTCTATTTTGAAGTGGTGTCGACCTTCGCGCTGGCCATCGGCCTGCTGGTCGCCAACCTGCTGCATCCCGGCCACGGCTTCGCCGGCGGCGGCGCCGACGCGGCGGCGGTGGCGAAATACACCGGCAAGCACATCGAGGCGGTCGATTTCGTGCTGCACATCATCCCGGACAGCGTCGTCGGCGCCTTCGCCCAGGGCGACGTGCTGCAGGTGCTGCTGTTCTCGGTGCTGTTCGGCTTCTCGCTGATGGCGCTCGGTGAAAAGGCGGTGCGCGTGCGCAGCCTCGTCGACGACGTCGCGCTCGGCATCTTCGGCGTCATCCGCATCGTGATGCGCGCCGCCCCGCTCGGTGCCTTCGGCGCCATGGCCTACACCGTCGGCAAGTACGGCCACCAGTCGATTCTGGCGCTGCTCGGCCTGATCGGCTCGTTCTATCTGACCGCCGGTCTGTTCATCCTCTTGGTGCTCGGCACCATCGCCCGCGTCGCCGGCTTCTCGATCCTGCGCTTCCTCGCCTACATCAAGGACGAGCTGTTGATCGTGCTCGGCACCTCGTCGTCGGAGAGCGCGCTGCCGCAGCTGATGTCGAAGCTCGAGCGGATGGGCTGCGCCAAGCCGGTGGTCGGCCTGGTGGTCCCGACCGGTTATTCCTTCAACCTCGACGGCACCAACATCTACATGACGTTGGCGACGATGTTCATCGCCCAGGCGCTCGGCGTCGACCTCACTTGGTCGGAGCAGGCGACCATCCTGGTGGTGGCGATGCTGACCTCGAAGGGTGCCTCCGGCATCACCGGCGCCGGCTTCATCACGCTGGCCGCCACCCTGTCGGTGGTCGACCCCAAGCTGGTGCCGGGCATGGCGATCGTCTTCGGCATCGACAAATTCATGTCGGAGTGCCGCGCGCTGACCAACCTGATCGGCAACGGCGTCGCCACCGTGGTGATCGCGTGGTGGGAAAACGAACTCGATCGCGACAAGCTCTACGCCGCGCTGCATCCGCACGCGCTGCCGCAGCAGGCCGCCATCGCCGAGTGAAGGTGACGCCCGAGCGAAAATCGAGGGCCCGTCCGGAGCGATCCGGGCGGGCCCTTTCCGTCGGCGAGATCCGGCCGTCGGCGACGCCTCAGCGCGGCACTCGGACGTGCACCACGGCGACGTCGTCGGCGTAGAAGCGCTTCCAGCCGGGGGTGCGGTCGAGCAGGGCGACGGCGGGGAGAGAGGGCGGCAGCAGCGTCCAGCCGATGCGCGGGTCGGAGAAGAGTTCGTCGAAGCGGGCGATCGAGCGCAGGTCGGCGCCGTCGCGGTAGAGGTTCACCCAGGAGGCGCCGAAGAGCTCGATGCGGCCGTCGCTCCAGGTCTTCACCCCCTCGGTGATCAACCAACCGCCGAAGCCGATGGCGTTCAACACCTCGCCGGGGACGGCGGCGGAACGCACCGCCGCGAGCGCCGCGGTGGGGGTGTGATCGGCGGGCAGGGCGTAGGGACGGACGACGTAGGAGGCGCCGGCTCCGGCGAGCGCCACGGCGCCGGCGAGGAGAAGGGCGAGCGGGGTCCGCGCCCGGGCGAGGCCGGCCGAGGCGCCGACGGCGGCGAGCGGTTCGGCGAGGACGAGGACGCCGACGAGGCCGAGCAGCTCGGTGTGGCGGATGTGGGCGATCGTCATGTGGAGGAGGAGCAGCAGCAGCCCCACCCGGACCGCCGGCAGGCGGACGCCGGTGGTGGCGAGCAGGCCGATGGCGGCGAGGATGACGCCCTCGACCGGGTTGAAGCCCGCGAAGTTCTGCGGCAACCACTCGTAGAGCAGGGTCTGCAGGCCGCTCAGGTTCATCACCGCGAAGGCGGCCCGCCACACGCCGATGCCGTAGGGGTGGAGAAGCGTCGAGACCACCGCCGCGCCGAGGAACGCCGCCCAGGCGAGGGCGAGGCGGAGGCGGCGCGCCGGCTCGGCCCGCAACAGCGCCTCGACCGCCAGGATCGGCACCAGCCCGAGCCCGAACAGGAAGGAGCCGTGCAGGTTGGTCCAGATCACCATCGCCGCCAGCAGGATCGGCCGGGGGGCACGGGTGTCCTCGGCGGCGCGCAGGAGACCGATCGACCAGATCACCAGCGGCACCCAGGCGAAGACGTGGGGGCGGGCGAAGAGGTGGTTGATCGACAGCGGCAGGATCGCCGCCACCAACAGCGCGGCGACCGGTAGGGTGAGCCGGCGCGCCGTCTCGCGCGCCACCAGGGCGACGGCGAGCGCGGCGGTGGCGGTGGTGACGGCGGCGACCGCCGCCCAACCGCCGAGGCGGAACGCGGTCGCCAGGATCACCTGCGACAGCCATTCCTTGGCGATCCAGGGGGTTCCGGGGATCGTCCAGGACCATTCGTCGACGGTGGGAAACCGGCCGGTGGCGAGGATCGATGCGCCGGAGGCGATGTGCCACGGCGTGTCGGGGTCGGCGAGGGTGGTCGGCGCGTCGAAGGCGAGGACCGCGAAGGCGGCGGCGAAGACGGCGAAGGCGAAGCCCCAGCCGACCTCGCGACGCGGCGCCGGCGGCGGCAGATCGCCGAGGCGGCGCAGATAGGCGAGGATCGGAGAACCGTCGGCGAGGGGCATGGCGTCGTCCGTGATCGTGGAAAGAGGCGCGACGACGCGAATCGGCCGACGCCGAGCCCCGCAGGACTCGGCGTCAGTATTGCCGCTCTTGGTTGAGATCTCGCGAACGCCGATCAGCCGCGGGCGCGGACGTAGGAGCCGGGGGCATCCTCGATCGGCTTGATCTTACCGCCGCCGGGCTTGCGCGCCGGCACCGTTTCGGGGGCGAGGGAATAGAGCCAGTCGCGCCAATGCGGCCACCACGTGCCGGGGTGCTCGGTCGCCGCGGCGAACCAGTCCTCGAGCTTGCCTTCCGGCTTTGGCCCGGTCCAGAATTGAGATTTCGGCTTGGAGACCGGGTTGACCACGCCGGCGATGTGACCGGAGCCGCCGACCACGTACTGGACGTCGCCGCCGAAGTACTTGCAGCCCTCGAACACCGACTTCGCCGGGGCGATGTGGTCCTCGCGGGCGGCGAGGTTGTAGATCGGGATCTTCACCTTGGAGAGGTCGAGCTTCACGCCGGCCAACTCCATGCGCCCCTGAGTGAGATTGTTCTCGAGGTAGCAGTTGCGCAGGTAGTAGCTGTGGTTGGCCGCCGGCATGCGGGTGGAGTCGGAATTCCAATAGAGCAGGTCGAAGGGGAAGGGGTCCTTGCCCTTGAGGTAGTTGTTGACGAAATAGGGCCAGATCAGGTCGTTCTGGCGCAGCATGTTGAAGGCGGTGGCCATCGAGCGCCCCTCGAGGAAGCCGCGCTCGGCCATCTTGGCCTCGATCATGCCGATCTGTTCCTCGTCGGCGAAGACGAGCAGCTCGCCGGCGTATTTGAAGTCGACCTGGGTGGTGAACAAGGTCGCCGACTTGATGCGGTCGTCGCCGGTCGCCGCGCACCAGGCCAGCGTCACCCCGAGCAGGGTGCCGCCGACGCAGTAGCCGATGGTGTCGACCTCGCGCTCGCCGGTCGCCTTCTCGATCACGTCGATCGACTGGAGGATGCCCTCCTTCATGTAGTGCTCGAAGGACTTCTCGGCCTGTCGCGCGTCCGGGTTCACCCAGGAAACGACGAAGACGGTGATGCCCTGCGAGACCGCCCAGCGGATGAAGCTCTTCTCCGGATTGAGATCGAGGATGTAGAACTTGTTGATCCACGGCGGCACGATCAGCAGCGGGCGCTTGCGGACGGTCTCGGTCGTCGGGGTGTATTGGATCAGCTGGCAGACGTCGTTCTGCCAGATCACCTTGCCGGGGGTGACGGCGAGGTTCTCACCGACCTTGAAGCGGCTGGCGGCGGTCTGGCGGATCTTGAGGTCGCCGCCGCCGGCGGCGATGTCCTCGGCGAGCATCTTCATGCCGCGCACCAGATTGTCGCCGTTGGAGGAGAGGGTCTCGCGCAGCAGCTCCGGATTGGTGAGCAGGAAGTTCGAGGGCGCCAGCGCCGAGGTGATCTGACGGACCCAGAAATCGGCCTTGGCGCGGGTGCGCTCGTCGAGATCGGCCTCGCGGACCATGTCGTCGGCCCAGCGCGAGGTGATCAGATAGAACTGCTTGAGGAAATCGAAGAAGGCGTTGTCCTGCCACTCCGGATCGGCGAAACGCTTGTCCTTGGGATCGGGGACGGCGACCGGGGCGATCGTCTCGCCGGTCATGCGCTTCAGCGTCGACGACCACAGGTCGATCCAGCCGCCGACCAGACGGTTCTGCGCCTGCAGGGTGCGGGCGGGATCGGCCAGCCACCATTCGCCGACCTGGGCGATGGTCTTGGTGATGACGGCGAGGTCCTCGCCGAGGTCGGGCTTGGTCTCGCCGGTCTCGCGCGGTTTGAGATAGGCGGCGGCGGCCTTGCCGGCTTGTTCGAGCGCGCGCGCGAGATTGGTCGCGAACGCGTCCGGATTGGCGACGAGATAGCGCAACAGAGGGTTCGGCTCGGTGTCGGCCATGAACGTCTCTTTCCCTGCCGACGGTTCATTTTGGATCATCCGTGGGGTGGCCGTCGGAACCCACCGTTCACCACGTTCCGTCCTCCGCGACCTTCCGTTCTGGTGACAAGCACCCCGGAACGGGTAATATCTCGAAAGACCCATGTTCCCGAGGATGCTCGCAGGTCGTGACGAAACGAGCAACGAAGAATCTCATAGCACATTGGAGAGTTGCGACCGTCGCGTCCGCGTCGGTCCTGATCCTCGCGACGCTCGCGGGCTGTTCCAACGTCGACGTCGTCGCCGCGGATGCGCCGACGAGCGCATCGGCACGGGCGGACTCCCACCCGATCAAGGCCTCTCTGGTGCACCAGCCGGCGCCGATCGCCGCGACCGGCGCCGACGGCTATCCCAACATCAACGTCGACACCGCGCATCGCCTCGGCGGACCGGTGCGTTCGGCCGCCGACCAGGATCGGCTCCAGGCGGAGCTGTTGGCGCTCGGGGCGCGGCAACGTGCGGGCGCCGACACCTCGGCACCGGCCTCGGTGATCGGCGAGCTCGAGGACCTCGGTCGCCGTTCCAAGCGGGACGCCGAGAGCGCGATCGAATCGGGACAACCGCCGTCGCAGTGACCGCGGTCGCCTCCCGGCCATCGAGGGGTCGTTCGCATCGCCTGCGAACGGCGGGTGTCAACGCGTCGAAACTCTGTTAAAAGGCGATCCCCCCGCCGGCGTCGCGCCGCGCGGGGTCCCAGCGAATCGCGGGTCGAGCGAGCCGCGCCGGGTCCGCCGGCCGGTCACCTCCTCGACACCGCGAGACGGACGTGACGAAGTCGTTCCCCATGAGATCGGGACGACGCCGACGAGAAGGTCGAGCCCCATGGACGAGTTCCACAAGATCCGGCGGTTGCCGGTTTACGTCTTCGAACAGGTCAACCGTCTCAAGGCACAGGCGCGAGCGAACGGCGCCGACATCATCGATCTCGGCATGGGCAACCCGGATCTGCCGACCCCGCGGTTCATCGAGGAGAAGCTGATCGAGACGATCGGCAAGCCGCGCACCAACCGCTATTCGACCTCGAAGGGCATCCCCGGCCTGCGCCGGGCCCAGGCTCATTATTACGAGCGCCGTTTCGGCGTGAAGCTCAACCCCGACACCCAGGTGGTGGCGACGCTGGGTTCGAAGGAAGGCTTCGCCAACATGGCGCAGGCGATCACCGCGCCGGGCGACGTGGTGCTGTGCCCGAACCCGTCCTATCCGATCCACGCCTTCGGCTTCCTGATGGTCGGCGGCGTCATCCGCTCGATCCCGATCGAGCCGGGGCCGGAGTTCTTCCACGCGATGGAGCGGGCGGTCACCCATTCGATCCCGAAGCCGATCGCGGTGATCCTGTGCTACCCGTCGAACCCGACGGCGGTCACCGCCGATCTCGACTTCTACAAAGACGTCGTGGCATTCGCCAAGAAGCACGACCTGTTCGTGCTCTCCGACCTCGCCTACGCCGAGATCTATTTCGACGACGACCAGCCGCCGCCGTCGGTGCTGCAGGTGCCGGGCGCGGTCGACGTGGCGGTCGAGTTCACCTCGATGTCGAAGTCGTTCTCGATGCCGGGCTGGCGGATGGGCTTCGCGGTCGGCAACGAGCGGCTGATCGCGGCGCTGGCGCGGGTCAAGTCCTACCTCGACTACGGCGCCTACACGCCGATCCAGGTGGCGGCGAGCCATGCGCTGAATTCCGGCGACGCCTGCATCAAGGAGATCCGCGAGGTCTACAAGAAGCGGCGCGACGTGATGGTCGAGGCGTTCGCGCATTCGGGCTTCCCGATCCCCGCGCCGAAGGCGTCGATGTTCGCCTGGGCGCAGATCCCGGAGAAGTTCCGCCATCTCGGCTCGATCGAATTCTCCAAGCTCCTGATCGAGAAGGCGGACGTGGCGGTGGCGCCGGGTCTCGGCTTCGGCGAGCAGGGCGACGAATACGTCCGCGTCGCGCTGGTGGAAAACGAGCAGCGGCTGCGGCAGGCGGCGCGCAACATCCGCCGCTTCTTCGAGACCGCGGACAAGACGTTGCACAACGTGATCCCGCTCTCCGCGAACGGCTGATCGCGGCTCGCCCGGTCCGACATTTCGGGTGCGAGCGGGACGGTCGATCGGACCGTTCCGCTCCCCCGCCTTCGATGGAAGTTCCTCCATGCAGTCCACCCTCCGTCTGGGCATCGCCGGTCTCGGCGTCGTCGGCGCCTCCGTCGTCCGCGTGCTGCAGAAACACGCCGACGATCTCGCCCAACGCTGCGGCCGCCGGATCGTCGTCCGCGCCGTCTCGGCGCGCGACCGCACCAAGGATCGCGGCGTCGATCTCTCCGGCATGAACTGGTTCCAGGATCCGGTGAAGCTCGCCGAGAGCCCGGACATCGACGTCTTCGTCGAGCTGATGGGCGGAGCCGGCGGGGCGGCGGAGGCCTCGGTCCGGGCCGCGCTCGCCTCCGGCAAGCACGTGGTGACCGCCAACAAGGCGCTGCTCGCCCGCCACGGCGTCGAGCTCGCGCGTCTGGCGGAAGAAAAGGGCGTCAGCCTCGACTTCGAGGCGGCGGTGGCCGGCGGCATCCCGATCATCAAGACGCTGCGCGAGAGCCTCGCCGGCAACGCGGTGACGCGGGTGTTCGGCATCCTCAACGGCACCTGCAACTACATCCTCAGCCGGATGCAGGCGGAGCGGCTGTCGTTCGATGTCTGCCTGAAGGAGGCGCAGCGGCTCGGTTACGCCGAGGCCGATCCGACCTTCGACGTCGGCGGCTACGACACCGCGCACAAGCTGGCGCTGCTGACCTCGCTCGCCTTCGGCAGCCAGATCGACGTCGACGCGATCTCGATCGAGGGGATCGAGTCGATCACCCTCGACGACATCGAGAAGGCGGACGAGCTCGGTTACAAGATCAAGCTGCTCGGCATCGCCGAGCGGGCGCCGGGCGGCGG
>JAAYVT010000059.1 GCA_012517025.1 Phyllobacteriaceae bacterium
CCAGGCGGCTTTGACGCGGCAGATCGAACGGGCGGTCGACGTCGCGGTGGCGCGTCAGCTGCGGCCGCTGCTCGAAGCCTACGATCAGGCGGAGGGACGGCTGCGCTTCAACGACGTCGCCGGCGGCATCGGCATGATCGTCGGGCTCGCCGGCGCGGCCCTGTGGGTCTCCGCCCGGCGGCGCGAGAGGAAGGATCGGATCTCGTGAGCGACACCGTGTTCTGTGGCACTCCGACCGGCGCGCGGCCGCTCCTCGATCGGCTCGACCCGCGCAGCCGCGTCGGGGCGGCGTTCGCGGTGGTGGCGAGCGTGCTGGTGATCTCTTCGCCGACGGTGCTCGCCGCGATCGCGGCGGCGGCGGCGGTGGCGGGGCTCGCCTCCGGTCTCGACGCCCGGGCGCTCGGACGGCGCCTCCTGCACGTCGAGGGCTTCCTCGTCGTGTTGGTGGTGGCGATGCCGCTGACCGCGCCCGGACCGGCGGCCTTCACGCTCGCCGGGCTCGCGATTTCTCAGCCGGGGCTCGACCGGGCGGTGCTGGTGGTGCTGCGGGTGACGGCGGCGGCGCTGACCGTGCTGACCCTCCTCGCCGGCCTGGAGCCGGTGCGTCTCGGCCATGCCCTCGCCCGGCTCGGAATGCCGGAGAAACTGGTGTTGCTGCTGCTCTTCACCGCGCGTTGGGTCGCGCTGGTGCGCGAGGAGGCGGGGCGGCTGCACGAGGCGCTCCGGGCACGGGCGTTCCGCGCCACCACCAGCCGGCACGGGCTCGCGACCCTCGCCCATTTCGTCGGGCAACTCTTGGTGCGCGCCTTCGAGCGGGCGGAGCGGGTGGAAGAAGCGATGCGCTGCCGCGCCTTCTCCGGCCGTTTCGCGGTGGTCGCCGAGGATCGGTTCGGGCGCATCGACGCGATCTTCGCGACCGCGCTCGGCCTCGCCCTCCTCTTCACCTTCGTCGGGGAGCGCTTCGCGTGACGGTCTTCTTCGAACTCGACGCCGTCACGGTGGAGCGGGCCGGTCGCCGGGTGCTCGACGGCGTCTCGATGCGGCTCGAGCCCGGCGAGCGGCTGGCGCTGGTCGGATCGAACGGCGCCGGCAAGACGACGCTGCTGCGCACGCTGGTCGGGCTCGAGAAGCCGAAGGGCGGGCGGATCGTCGCCTTCGGCGCCGAGCGGCGGGTGGAAAAGGACTTCCACGAGGTGCGGGCTCGCGCCGGTTTCCTGTTCCAGGACCCCGACGATCAGCTGTTCTCGCCGACGGTGATAGAGGACGTCGCCTTCGGGCCGCTCAACCTCGGGCTCGGCCGCGAGGCGGCGATCGAACGGGCCGAGACGACGCTGGCGCGGCTGCATCTCGGCCATCTGGCACGGCGCGTCACTCATCGCCTGTCGGGGGGCGAGAAGCGGTTGGTCAGCCTCGCAGGCGTTCTGGCGATGCGACCGGACGTCCTCCTCCTCGACGAGCCGACCAACGCTCTCGACGAGACCCATCTCGCCCGGCTCACCGACATCCTCGGCGGGCTCGATCTGGCGATGGTGATCGTCAGCCACGACCGGTCGTTCCTGGAGAAGCTCGCCGGCCGGGCGATGCTGCTGGACCAAGGGCAGCTCGTCGAGGCGACCCTGCATCGCCACGCCCACGTGCACGACCATCTGCACATACACGCCGCCGACGGGACCCACGGTCACGACCATGGTCATGTCGACGCGGCGAACCGTCCCCCTTCCCCACCCGACGAGACGAGGTAGACTCCGGCGACGATCCACGATCCCGCCGGAGTTCTCCTTGCAGCGCGTGACCCTCACTTTCGACGACGACCTGACGGCCGAGATCGACCGATTCATGGCGTCTCGCGGCTATTCCAATCGCTCCGAGGCGGTGCGCGACCTCGCCCGTGCCGGGCTGGCGCAAGGCATCGCGGCGGTTGGGGAGACCCGCGACTGCATCGCCACCTTCACCTTCGTGTTCGACCCGGAGACGCGGCGGCTCGCCGAACGGCTCGCCACCGCCTATCGCGACCGCCGCGATCTGCGCGCCACCCGCCTGCAGCGCCCCCTCGCCGACGGCGAGGTGCTGGAGGTCGCGGTGCTGGAGGGCTCGACGGTGGCGATCCGCGCCTTCGCCGAGGCGATCCGCGCCGAGCGCGGGGTGCGCGACGGCGATCTCACCATCGTCCCCGCCGCCGGGAGCGGCGGCGGGTAGACCTTTTCGAACCTCACGCCCGAAGCGCGGCGCGCATGCGGGCGAGCAGGGCGCGACGATCGGCATCGCTGGCGTGTTCCAGCGCTTCGTCGAGATCGAGCAGGAAGCTCGAACGGTCGTTGTGCCAATCGGGCCGGGTGATCGCTTCGGGCGGCAGACGCGGCCGTCCCTCGCCGAGCGCGGCCGGGGCGAGCGCGGTCAGGTCGAAGGCGTCGTCGAGGTCGGGCTGCAGCACGCGCGGGACCTCGGGATGCTCGGCGGCGACGCGGGCGGCGAGCGCCGCCATGCCCTGCGGCTCGCCGTGCACCAGGAACAGGGCGCGGCGGATCGGCAGGCGCTCGGAGATCCAATGGGCGAGCTCGGTGGCGTCGGCGTGGCCGGAATATTCGTCCATCTGGCGGATGCGGGCGGCGACGACGATCTCCTCGCCCTGGATGCGGACGGTCGGCGCGCCGTCGGCGAGGATACGGCCGAGGGTACCGGGGGCCTGATAGCCGACCAGCAGCACGGTGGCGCGGCGGTTCCACAGCCATTGCTTCAGGTGATGGCGGATGCGGCCGGCATCGCACATGCCGCTCGCCGCGACGACGACATGGAAACCCTCGACCGCCGCGATCGCCTTGCTCTCCTCCGCCGTCTCGGTGAAGTGGAGGCGGCGGGAATGGAGGAGGCGAGCGACGTCGACCTCGGCGTCGAGAGCCTCGGTGTGGCGCAGAAACACCTCGGTGGCATGGATCGCCAACGGCGAATTGACGTAGATCGGGGCGTCGGGGACGAGGCCGCGATCCATCAGATCGACCAGATCGACGATCAGCTCCTGGGTGCGCTCGACCGCGAAGGCCGGGATGAGCAGGGCGCCGCCGGCGCGCGCGGCGTCGCGGACCTCCGACGCGAGCTTGCGGCGGCGCGCCTCGGGCGTGATCGCCGGGCGCTCGCGGTCGCCGTAGGTCGCCTCGCACAGGACGTGATCGAAGCCGGCCGGGGCCTCGGGGTCGGGCTGCAGTAGCTTGGCGTCCGGGCCGAGATCGCCGGAGCACAGCACCCGCAGGCGCTCCCGTCCCTCGAACTCCAATTCGATCGAGGCCGAGCCGAGCAGGTGGCCGGCGTTCCAGTAGCGGGCGCGAACGCCGGGGACGACCGGCTCCCACTGCTCGTAGTCGACGGTGCGGAAGAAGGCGAGCGTCCGGCGGGCGTCCTCCTGGGTGTAGATCGGCTCGACGGCGCGACGGCCGCGGGCCTTGTTGCGGCGGTTGAGGTGTTCGACCTCGCTCTCCTGGATGTGGCCGGCGTCGGGCAGCATGTAGGAGCAGAGATCGGCGGTGCCGGCGGTCGAAAGAATGGTGCCGTCGAAGCCCGCCTTCACCAGTTTCGGCAACAGGCCGGAATGGTCGATGTGGGCGTGGGTCAGGAGCACCGTGTCGACGTCGCGCGGCGAGAACGGGAAGTCGCGATAGTTCAGCTCCTTCACCGTCTTGGAGCCCTGGAACATGCCGCAGTCGACGAGGAAGCGGCCGCGTTCGGTCTCGAACATGTGGCAGGAGCCGGTGACGGTGTGGGCGGCGCCGAGGACGCGCAGACGAACGCTCATGATGTCGCCTCCTCGCCGATCTCGGCTCGCAGCGCCTCGGCGAGGAGGGGGACGAGCGACACGGCGTTGCTGGGATGGGGCACGGACGTGGTGGAGCGGATCCGGCCGATGCCGGCGGCGGCGAAGCGGGCGGCGGTCTCCGGCGGATAGAGGGCGTGGGTGACGACCGCGTCGACCCGGGTCGCGCCGGCCGCCCGCAACGCCTCGGCGACGGTGACGAGCGTGCCGCCGGAGGAGACGACGTCGTCGATCACCAGCGCCGGCCGACCGGCGAGGACGGCCGGATCGGCGAAGGCGATCTCGACCGAGCGGTCGCCCCGACGCGTCTTGCGGCCGACCGCGTGGGCGAGGCCGAGCCGGGCGGCGAGAGCGGCGACCAACGGTTCGGATTCGACGTCGGGGCCGACGACCACCGTCGCCGGATCAAGCCGATCGGCGGCGAGAGCGGCGGCCACCGCCGGCCCGGCGGCGAGGTTTTCCGCCGCGATGCCGGGGAAGACGAGCCCGATCTCGTGGGTGCGGTGGAGATGAGCGTCGACCGTCACCACCCGATCGACGAGGCCGGCGATCAGACGGCCGATCGCCTTCTGGCTCACCGCCTGACCGGGCGTGAAGGCGACGTCCTGGCGCATGTAGCAGAGATAGGGGGCGACCAGCACGATCCGCCGCGTGCCGGTGCGACGCAGCGCCTCGGCGGCGAGCGCCAGGGCGACGAGCTTGTCGTTCGGTCGGTCGAGCGGCAGGTGGAGGAGCGCCACCTCGGCGGCTCCGCCGAGGGTCAGCGCGATCTCGCCGTCGGGAAACCGATGGAGGTCGAGCGCGAAGGTCGGAACGCCGAGGGCGGCGGCGAGCGCTTCCGCCTGCGGCCGGTCCCGCGCCAGAGTGAAGACGGCGGCGGTCATCTCGTCCCCTCCCCGGCGTCGATCGAGGCGAGTTCGTAGCCGGCATCGGCGGTCGCCTTGGCGAAGGCGAGGTCGCGGCCGGTCTCGTCGTCGGCGAAGATGCGATAGAGCGGCTCGCCCGCCTCCACCCGGTCGCCGATCTTCTTGAAGATCTTCAGCCCCGCTCCGGCGTCGATCGGGGCGCCGGCGGTGCGGGCGATGCGGTTGATCGCGAGGCAGTCGATCGCCGCGACGCGGCCGTCGCGCGGCGCCGTCACGTCGCGGGAAAGGCGCCCGAGCTCGGCGCGGCAGCCGGTCGGGCCCTGCGCGGCGACGATCTTTTCCATCCGCTTCAGCGCGGCGCCGCCGTCGAGCAGCTCGCGGGCGCGATCGTAGCCGGCGCCGCCGCGCAAGCCGGGATCCCATTCCAGCAGGCGGCCGGCCAGCCGCAGCGCCTTCTCGCGCAGATCGCGCGGGGCGGTCGGCTCGCCGCGCAGCACCGCCATGACGTCGGCCGCCTCCAACACCGGGCCGATGCCGTCGCCGATCGGTTGGCGGCCGTCGGTGGTGACTACCTCGACGCGGATGCCGAGCCGGTCGCCGACGAATTCGCACAGCTTGCGCAGGCGCATCGCTTCCGCCGCGTCGGCGACCTTGGCGGAGGGGCCGATCGGGATGTCGATCAGCAGCCGGGTCGAGCCGGCGGCGAGCTTCTTCGACAGGATCGAGGCCACCATCTGTTCGCGGGTGTCGAGGCTCAGCGGTCGCTCGACCGAGATCAGGATGTCGTCGGCCGGCGACAGGTTGACGTGGCCGCCCCACACCAGACAGCCGTTGCACTCGGCCACCACCGCCTTCATCTCGTCCATGCCGAGATCGACGCGGGCGAGCGTCTCCATGGTGTCGGCGGTGCCGGCCGGCGAGGGGATGGCGCGCGACGAGGTCTTGGGGATGACGAGGCCGTGGGCGGCGACGATCGGCACCACGATCATCGAGGTGCGGTTGCCGGGGATGCCGCCGATGCAGTGTTTGTCGACCACCTCGGCGGTCGGCCAGGTGAGACGGGTGCCGGCGTCGGCCATGGCGCGGGTCAGCGCCAGGAGCTCGTCGGACGACATGAACGAGGCCGAGCCGATCAGGAAGGCGGCGATCTCCATGTCGGAATAGCGATGGGCGACCAGATCCTTCACGATCGCGCCGATCTCCTCGTCGGAGAGGGTTTCGCCCTGGATCTTGGCGCGCACCGAATCGAGGCTCGCCGGGGAAAGCGCCGGCTGCACCGTCACCTCGTCGCCGACCGCACCGGCGAACCGGCGGAAGGCCGGTTCGCCGAGGCCGATCTCGTCGGGGGCGACGAAGCGGTCGTCGTCGGAGATCACCAGGGTGGCGAGCAGGACGCGGCCGTTGGAGCGCAGCTCGACGCGGGCGAAGGCCTGGAACACCTCGGGGCGCAGCGCCTGCGAGCGTCGGGACACGACGGCGATGTTCTCTCGACCGGTGTCGAGGGAGACCTTGCGGATGCGCAGGCTCGGGCGGTCGCTTCGCAGGGACATGGGCGTCTCCGAACCGTTCGGTTTCTCGTTCTCGCCCGGCGCGTCCCGCGCCGAAGGTCGCCCGAACGTCTTTTCTCCAATATCGGCCCGAAACGCATCCGCCACACTCCGGGGTGTCCCGGACTGGACGTCGGCGTCCGGCGCTCCCGACGAGATCTGGATCAGGCGTCTTCGCGCCCGTCGGAGGCCTCCTCGTCGGCGGCGCGCATGCGATAGCCGACGCCGGGCTCGGTCAGGATCAGGGTCGGGGCGGCGGGGTCGCGCTCGAGCTTCTGACGCAGCTGGCCGACGAAGACGCGCAGATATTGCGTGTCCTCGGTGTGACCGGCGCCCCAGACGCGGGCGAGCAAGGCGCGGTGGGTGAGCACCCGGCCGGAGGCGCGCATCAGCGCGGCGAGGAGATCGAACTCCTTCGGCGTCAGGCGGATCGGCTCGCCGGCGCGGGTGACACGGCGGGTGGAGAGATCGACCACCAGATCGCCACAGGCGAGCACCGAGGCGCGGACCTCGCCGGCTCCCGCGCTCGCCCGGAGCGCGACGCGGATGCGGGCGAGCAGTTCGCCGATGCCGAAGGGTTTGGCGACGTAGTCGTCGGCGCCGCGATCGAGGGCGGCGATCTTCTCCGCCTCCTCGCCGCGGGCGGAGAGCACGATGATCGGCGTCTCGCAGTGGCGGCGGACCAAGCCGATCACCTCCTTGCCGTCGAGATCGGGCAGGCCGAGGTCGAGCACCACCACGTCGGGGGCGTGGGCGCGGACGGCGGCGAGCGCCTCGGCGCCGTCCATGGCGCGGACGACGTCGTAACCGGCGGCGGCGAGCGCCGGTTTGAGGAAGCGCTGGATCTGCGGTTCGTCGTCGACGACGAGGATCTGCGGGCGTCGCGTCATGGGGTCGGGGCCTCCGCCGGGGTCGTCGCGGCGCCGGGCTCGATCGGCAGGCGCAGGGTGACGCGGGTGCCGGAGCCGGCCGGCGACGGGCTCTCGGCATCGAGGGTGCCGCCCATCGCGCCGGCGACGCGACGGGCGATGACGAGGCCGAGCCCGCCGCCGGCCTCCGGCATGGCGCGGGCGGCGCGCGGCAGGTCGTCGACGAACAGGCGGCGGATCTCGTC
>JAAYVT010000671.1 GCA_012517025.1 Phyllobacteriaceae bacterium
CCGATGCTCTCGGCGGTTTGTTCGGGGGTGCCTGCGAATGACCAAGGCCCCACGCACCATCGACTTCGCTCGCGTCAACGCCGCCGCGCTGCCGCACCTGCCTGCGATCTGTGCCCGCCTTGCTCCCGACGGTCGTCGGGAAGGTCAGGAGTGGGTCGCCAAGAACCCGACCCGGCTCGATCGCCGGGCCGGCTCCTTCAAGATCAACCTGAAGTCTGGCCGCTGGGCGGACTTCGCCACCAACGACAAGGGAGGAGATCCGGTCTCACTCGTCGCCTACATCGCCAAGACGTCCCAGGCCGAGGCCGCGCTTCTGCTCAGCCGGATGCTCGGTATCGAAATCATGGGAGGTGCACATGACTGAGGGACAGGTTCACATCGATGACGAGCGGTTCGCCCCGCTGACCGATGCAGACCGTTCTGCCGGTGAAGTCTCCGTTGCTGGGCCGGAGGATGGAGAGACCCCGATATTGCACCCGGGTGCAACGCTACCGCGTCGAATTCGGCACCATCGTCTCGGATTTCCTTCCAAGATTTGGTCCTACGAGGCCGATTCAGAGAAAATTTGGGCTGCGGTCTGCCGGTTCGACAAGCCGAATGGGAAGAAAGAGTTCGGGATCTATTCACTTTGGCGTAGAGCCGATGGTACCGAACACTGGCGGTGGAAATGCCCGCCCGGTCCGCGCCCCCTGTACAAGCTCGCGGAGATCGTCGCCCGCCCGGGCACACCCGTGATGATCTGCGAAGGAGAGAAGGCGACGGACGCCGCCGCGCTCATCTTCCCCGACAGCATCACGACCTGTTGGCTGGGCGGCGCGAACGCCCTTCGGTTGACGGACTTCAGCCCCCTCGCCGGTCGTCATGTCACGATCTGCCCCGACAACGACAAGCCGGGGCGCAAAGCGGCGTCCGAGTTAATCTCGATCCTCTTCGGCTTGGGCTGCAAGGTCGATGTCATCGACGCCGAGCAGCTGTCCGCGACGGTGCCCGATCATCCCGACGAGAAGCGAAAGCCGATCGACAAGTGGGATGCCGCCGACGCGGTCGCGGAATGGGCGGACCGTGACGCGTTCCGGCGGGTCGTCTCACGGCACACTGCCGCCGCGAAGGCGCCTCCGGCCTATCGGTCCCATGGTCGCTTCACGATGGACGAGACGGGCCTCCATGCGCCGGCGCGAAACAAGAAGGGCGACGCCACCGACAGTTTCGTCTCAGCCGCTTTCGAGATCCTCGGTTCGACCCGGTCTGCGGAGGGCAGGAACTGGGGAATGCTGCTGCGTTGGAGCGACCCCGATGGTCGCGCTCACACGAGGCTCGTCTCCGCGGAGGAGTTGCACGCCAACGTGGCCCTGTTCACCGGTAGCCTGGCGAAGGAAGGGTTGCGAGTGGAGCGGGGTCGAGGCGATGATCTCGCCGACTACCTCAATGGCTGTGACGACCTGCCGAAGGTGCTCTCGGTCGACCGCTCCGGCTGGCAGGAGGTGTCCGGACGGCGCGTGTTCGTCCTACCCGACAGAACGGTCGGCGACACCGGAGGTGAAGCCGTCATCCTGACCGGTACTTCGACCGCCGCCTTCGCGACGAAAGGGGAGCTGGACGACTGGGTTCAGGGGGTCGGCATCCTGGTCCGCGGGCACTCGAGACCGATGCTGATGGTGTCGGCGGCGTTCGCCAGTGTCCTCCTCGGGCTACTCGAGCGCGAAGGCAGCGGCCTCCACTCCTATGGTCCCTCGTCGATGGGCAAGAGCGCCGTCAACGAAGCCGCCGCCAGCGTGTGGGGGAAGGGAGCGACCGACGGCTACGTCCATACGTGGCGCAGTACGTCGAACGGTCTCGAGGCCGTCGCCGCGATGCACTCCGACTTGCCGCTCTGCCTCGATGAACTCGGGCAAGCAGATCCTCGCGATGTCGCGACCAGCGTCTACCAATTCAGTGCAGGCGTTGGAAAGAACCGTGCGACGAAGGAGGGTCGGCTGCAGTCGCCGCAGAGTTGGAGGACGCTCGTCCTGTCGACCGGCGAGATGCCTCTACCCGACAAGTTGCAGGAGGACGGCAAGCGACCAATGGCCGGACAACTCATTCGGTTGTTGGATGTGCCTGCGGACGCCGGCCTCGGCTTCGGCGCCTTCGATCACGGGGGCGCCAGCGGTGACGCAAAAGCCCTCGCCGACGCCATCAAGCACGCCGCCCGGACGCATTACGGTACCGCTGGCCCGGAATTTGTCCGCCGCCTGATCGAGAAGGGAGAGACCGAAGTCGTCGGTGAAGCAGAAGCGGCGATCACAGCGTTCGCTCGCAACCACGTCCCGCCGGATGCCGATGGGCAGGTGCGGCGGGCAGGCGACACCTTCGCTCAGGTCGGCTATGCCGGCGAGTTGGCGACTGCACTCGGCATCCTCCCGTGGCAGGCTGGCGACGCTCTCGGGGCGGCGGTGACGTGCTTCGAAGCGTGGCTCGAGAATCGTGGTGGCGTCGGCTCCCATGAGGTTCCGGAGGCGATCGAGCGCATCAGGAGCTTCATCGAGCGGCACGGGTCTTCTCGTTTCGAAACCTTTCCCGCCAACGGAGCATCTTCGCACGCGCGCCCGATCAGTGACCGTGCCGGCTACCGGCGCGTTGTTGGTACCGAAGTCGAATGGCTGTTCTTCCCCAGGGTATGGAAGGACGAAGTGCTCCACGAACTCGACACCAACACCACGAGGCGAGCTCTCACCGAGAGGGGGCTGCTGCGTTCGAACGGCAAGCACCAGTGCGTCGTCAAGGTGTCGGGCAAGTCCGAGCGGTTCTACGTCGTTCGGCTCCAAGACGCCGAGGCCACCGATCGAGAAGACAATGAGCCACTCCTCATCTGAGGATTGGCCCGACCGATCGACACGTCGCAGGAGCTCTCCGCCCGGCGTCGGCCTCGGGTTACACCGGTTACGCCGGTTACACCTTCAAAAGAAGAGGGGCAGGGAAGAAGAGTAAAGGCTCTCACCCGAGTTGTGTCTCTCGGCCAATTGCCGAGATCCGATAGCGTTAGCCTCCTTCTCTCTCTCAACAAGGTGTAACCGGTGTAACCGGCGTAACCGCTTCGACCTGGAAGAGACCGAATAGTCGGCATCAGCTGCCGACTAGCGGTGAACCCGGTTGCAATTTCCTCTCC
>JAAYVT010000672.1 GCA_012517025.1 Phyllobacteriaceae bacterium
CGCCCCGACGTCCGGAGCGACGGGAACGACGCATCGCGGCGGCGCGACCGCCCATCGAGAAACGACATGCGAAATCCTCTCTTCGACGGACGCGAACGGATCGATCTCGGCGCCGACCTTCCGCTCCTGGTGGACGGCGGTCTCGGGCGTCTCGATCGCCGCGGTCTGTCGCTGCGGTGGCTGGCCGGAACCGTCCTCACCGCCTGCACCTCGACCTTTCTGATGGGCGGCGCGCTCTACGTCGCGCTCGACGGCCGCCACACCCTCGCCGACGTGCCGCGCGAATTGGTCGTCGACGCCGCCTCGCCGGCCGCGCCGGCGCCGTTGCCGCGCACGGTGAACGCCGAGACCGGCGTGCTCGCCAAGGGCGACCGCCTGCGCGTCGGCCCCGATCGTGCGGTCACCCGCCAGGTGCTCAATCTGTCGACGATGACGCGGATCGGCGATCGCGACCTCGTGCGCGTGCGCCCGTTCGTCCGCGTCTCCTCCGCCCTCAGCCTGAAGCAGACCGAGGCGACCGCCGACATCCCGCCGTTCAATCCGCTGAAGGTGTTCGCCGACACCGAGATCCTGTCGGGGCGCGGCTCGTCGGCGCGCAACCCGGCCTTCTACGACGCCTCGGTCGAAGGCGAGATCACGCTGCGCACCCGCGACCTGCCGCTCGACCCCGCCGGCTTCGATCCCGACGTGGTGATGGCGTCGAACGAGGTCGAGCTGATCGTCGGCGATCAGGCCCGCTTCCTGTCCGACGGCTCGATCCAGGTCGCCGCCCTGCCGATGACCTCGGACGCCTCGTCCTTCGCCGGAGCGACCGGCCCGGGCGGCGTCGCCTCCGCCCTCGCCATGCGCATCGTGCCGGAGAACGTCTCCTTCTTCGCCAAGAGCGACGCCGACCGCGCCGGTGGCGGCGGCGGCAGTGGTCTCGACGAGAAGACGTCCCCCGTCGATCGCGCCGAAAACATTCGCGGTCTGTTGCGCGACGCCGGCGGCGACGACAAGACCATCGCCGAAGCGTTGAAGGCGATGGCCAAGACGGTCGACCTCAAGTCGATCGAGCCGGGCTATCGGCTGCGCATCGGCACCGCCAAGATCGACACGTCGGAGAAGAAGAAGCCCGTCCGCATCTCGCTCTACGGCAAGGACGGCGCCCACGTCACCACCGTCGCGCTCGACGACTACGGCAACTTCGTCACCGCCCAGGAGCCCGGTCTCGGCGACGACGTCGCCGCCGACGACGAGGACGAGACCACCGCCGAGGCGAGCGGCGTGCCGTCGCTCTACTACAGCCTCTACCAGACCGCGCTCGACAATCAGATCCCACGGGCGCTGATCAAGAAGCTGGTCGAGGTCTATTCCTTCGACGTCGACTTCAACCAGCGCGTCCGCCAGGGCGATCACTTCGAAGTGCTCTATGCCGCCGAGGACGAGGCCGATCCGAAGGCGATGCAGGAAGTCCTCTACGCGTCGATCACCACCAACGGCGTCCCGAAGCGTTACTATCGCTATCGCTCGCCGGACGACGGCACGGTCGACTACTACGACGAGACCGGCAAGAGCGCGAAGAAGTTCCTGATGCGCAAGCCGATGGACGGCGGCGTCTTCCGCTCCGGCTTCGGCGGCCGGCGTCATCCGGTCCTCGGGTTCTACCGCATGCACACCGGCGTCGACTGGGCCGCCCCGACCGGCACCCCGATCTTCGCCTCCGGCAACGGCACCATCACCGAAGCGGGCTGGAAGGGCGGCTACGGCCGGTACATCCGGATCCAACACGCCAACGGCTACGAGACTGGTTACGGTCACATGTCCGGCTTCGCCAAGGGCATGGAAAAGGGCACCCGCGTCCGTCAGGGCCAGATCATCGGCTACGTCGGCTTGACCGGCCTGTCGACCGGCCCGCACTGCCACTACGAGGTGTTGATCAACTCCGCCTTCGTCGATCCGATGCGCGTCAAGCTGCCGCGCGGCAAGGAACTCGACGGCGGCATGCTCGCCGAATTCGGCCACGAGCGCGACCGCATCGACGCGCTGATGGCCAAGACCGGCTCGACCAAGACCGCCGCCAACTGACGGCGGCGGCCTCTCCGTCGCGAACGACGGCCGCGACCGATCGAACGAACACGAACGGCGGAAGATCGGGACGATCGGTCCCGATCTTCCGCCGCCTTTCATGGGTTCAGGCGGCCTGCTGCGCCGGTCCGGCGACCGAGAACAGCAGCCGATCGCCACCTGC
>JAAYVT010000673.1 GCA_012517025.1 Phyllobacteriaceae bacterium
ACGTCGAAGCGGCTCGGCGAGAAGGCGAAGGTCCTGACCGATCGCCTCGCCAAGGGCGAGGACTTCGACGAGGTCGCCAAGTCGGCCGGTCTCGAGGTCAAGACCTCGACCGCCTTCAAGCGCTCCGACAAGGTCGAGGGCCTGCCGGCGACCGCCGTCGCCGCCGCCTTCGCCGGCCCGGAGGGTCACGTCGACACCGCCCCATCGGAGACCGGCGACACCGTGCTGCTGAAGGTCACGGACGTCACCCCGCCGGCCTTCTTCGCCGAGACAGACGAAGCCAAGGCGGCCGCCGATCAGATCTCCGGATCGATCCGCAACACGCTGCTCGAGACCTGGCTGGGGCTCGAGACCCGCGACATCGGCGTCACCTCCAACCGCTCCGTCATCGACCGCGTCACCGGCCACGCCCGCGACTGAGGACCTCACATGCGCATCGAACCGTCGCTCGAAGACTTTTCCCGCCTCTACGACGCGGGAGCGCCGACGGTCGTCTGGACGACGCTGGTCGGCGACCTCGAGACGCCGGTCTCGGCCTATGTGAAGATCGCCGGCACGCGCGATCACTGCATCCTGCTCGAATCGGTCGAGGGCGGGCAGTCGCGCGGCCGCTATTCGATGCTCGCCTTCGATCCGGATCTGGTGTTCCGCGCTTACGGCGAGAAGGGTGAGATCAACCGCCGCTTCGCCGTCGACCGCGACGCCTTCGAGCCGGTCGAGGGGCGCGCGCTCGAGGTCTTGCGCCGGCTCGTCCACGACAACGAGTTCCCGATGCCGGAGGAACTGCCGCCGATGTCGGCGGGCATGTTCGGCTATCTCGGCTACGACATGGTGCGGCAGATGGAGGAGCTCGGCGCGCCGAACCCCGACGTCCTCGGCCTGCCCGACGCCATCCTGGTGCGGCCGCGCACCGAACTGGTGTTCGATTCGGTCAAAGACGAGATCTGGATCGTCACCCGCGTCCATCCCGAGCCGGGGGTGAGCGCGGCGCAGGCGCACGCCCGCGCCATCGAGCGCATCACCGCCGCCGTCGACGCCCTCGATCGTCCGGTCGACAAGTCTGCCTACGAGGTGGGCGATCTCGCGCTCGACGTACCGATGGTGTCGAACACCACGGCGGACGAATATTGCGCCATGGTCGAGCGCTCGAAGGAGTACATCAAGGCCGGCGACATCTTCCAGGTGGTGCTGTCGCAGCGCTTCGAGGCGCCCTTCACCCTGCCGCCCTTCGCTCTCTATCGGGCGCTGCGCCGGGTGAACCCCGCCCCGTTCCTCTATTTCCTCGACTTCGGCGACTTCTGCGTCGCCGGCTCGTCGCCGGAGATTCTGGTCCGGGTGCGCGACGGCGAGGTCACCATCCGCCCGATCGCCGGCACCCGGCCGAGGGGCAAGACCCCGGCCGAGGACGAGGCCAACGCCGCCTCGCTGCTCGCCGACCCGAAGGAATTGTCGGAGCACCTGATGCTGCTCGACCTCGGTCGCAACGACGTCGGCCGCGTCGCCTCGATCGGCACGGTCGAGGTCACCGACAAGTTTTTCCTCGAGTACTATTCGCAGGTGATGCACATCGTCTCGAACGTGGTCGGGCGTCTCGATCCCGCGCACGACAGCCTCGACGCGCTCGCCGCCGGCTTCCCCGCCGGCACCGTCTCCGGCGCCCCGAAGGTGCGCGCGATGGAGATCATCGACGAGCTCGAGAAGGAAAAGCGCGGCCTCTACGCCGGCTGCGTCGGCTATTTCTCCGCCGACGGCGCCATGGACACCTGCATCGCACTGCGCACCGCCGTGGTGAAGGGCGGCAAGATGTACGTCCAGGCCGGCGCCGGCATCGTCGCCGACAGTGTGCCGGCCTCCGAACAGGCCGAGTGCGTCAACAAGGCCAAGGCATTGTTCCGCGCGGCGGAAGAGGCCGTGCGCTTCGCCCACGGCGCCGAACGCGGGCAGTAAGAGAGGGGTGGGGTGTAATGTCCCCGAGCAACAAGTTAAGTAATGATATTGCCTGCAATTTATCTCAATTGGAATCAGATCGATCGCAGACCGCAAAGCGGAATTTAATTAGATCACTAACGGCATATATTGAGTTTATGCTATCCGATTGGAAGGAATACATCCCACAACACTCGCGCGATGACATTAGCGAGATCGACTTAGCGATTTTAGATGATAAAATAATTCAAATATCTGACGATGGAGAGAAAAGAAAAGTCAAACTACGAACTCCTATTCGAGGAAGAATGATTGCAAAGCTTAAAATCATGGAAAAATTCTTAGGTGACGAGACCTCAGGCAGTTATCATAAAGAAATTGAAGGTATTGATGTATTATTTAGAATCCGAGATAAAATAACACATCCAAAATCTGTGGATATTATTGATATCTCCGACAAAGAAATGAACGTTTGTATTTCTTCTACGTCGCGTTTTCTGAAAGAATATACTATAATAGGCCAAAGACTAATCGAGAGAACAGAAGAAGAAATTGAGCTTATCAAGCGCCTAATGAATTGTATGGTGCAAAAATGAAAATCTTTTTGATCTGCAATCAAAAAATTCGAAGCATTTAGTTCTACGTGATTCCGGTCGTATCTGGGGGAGAATCTTGAGATAAAGGACAGGGCAGGCAGTAGATCGGCATCCAATACAAGGTGATATGATTCTTCCGCCGATTTCACTGGGTGCGGAATAGTAGCCCCTCCCCTCAACTCGATCCGGACAATTTAGCCGCCGGTGAGCGCGCGCCCGTGCGTGACAAATCCGCCCTCCCCCGCTATCTGTGACGACGGTTCGTCAACGAAGGTCGCATCATGTTTCTCGTCGTCGACAACTACGACAGCTTCACCTGGAACCTCGTGCACCTGATCGG
>JAAYVT010000674.1 GCA_012517025.1 Phyllobacteriaceae bacterium
GAGGTCGACAGCGCCGTCGAGCCCTTGCGGATCTGCGCCTGGTTGCCCATGCAGAGCGAGCAGCCGGGCATCTCCATGCGGGCGCCGGACTTGCCGAGGGTGGCGTAATAGCCCTCCTCGGTCAGGATCATCGCGTCCATCTTGGTCGGCGGGGCGATCCACAGACGGGTCGGGATGTCCGACTTGCCGGAGAGGATCTTACCCGCCGCGCGGAAGTGACCGATGTTGGTCATGCAACTGCCGATGAAGACCTCGTCGATCTTGTCGCCGGCGACGACCGACAGCGGCTTGATGTCGTCGGGATCGTTCGGGCAGGCGAGCAGCGGCTCCTTGATCTGATCCATGTCGATCTCGAACACCGCCGCGTATTCGGCGTCGGCGTCGGGAGCGAGCAGCTCGGGCTTGGCGATCCAGGCTTCCATCGCCTTGATGCGGCGCTCGAGCGAGCGGACGTCCTGGTAGCCGTTGGCGATCATCCACTTCATGAGCACGATGTTCGAGGTCATGTACTCGATGATCGGCTCCTTGTTCAGACGCACGGTGCAACCGGCGGCCGAACGCTCGGCGGAGGCGTCGGTCAGCTCGAAGGCCTGCTCGATCTTGAGGTCCGGCAGACCCTCGATTTCGAGGATGCGGCCGTTGAAGACGTTCTTCTTGCCCTTCTTCTCGACGGTCAGGTCGCCCGACTTGATCGCCGCATAGGGGATCGCGTTGACGAGGTCACGCAGGGTGATGCCCGGCTGCATGGTGCCCTTGAAGCGCACCAGCACCGATTCCGGCATGTCGAGCGGCATGACGCCGGTCGCCGCCGCGAAGGCGACGAGGCCGGAGCCGGCTGGGAACGAGATGCCGATCGGGAAGCGGGTGTGGCTGTCGCCGCCGGTGCCGACGGTGTCGGGGAGCAGCAGACGGTTTAGCCACGAATGGATGACGCCGTCGCCGGGACGCAGGGCGATGCCGCCGCGGTTGGAAATGAAGGTCGGCAGCTCGTGATGGGTCTGGACGTCGACCAGCTTCGGATAGGCCGCGGTGTGGCAGAAGGACTGCATCACCAGATCGGCGGAGAAGCCGAGGCAGGCGAGATCCTTCAACTCGTCGCGGGTCATCGGGCCGGTGGTGTCCTGGGAGCCGACCGTCGTCATCTTCGGCTCGCAATAGGTGCCGGGACGGATGCCCTTGCCCTCGGGCAGGCCACAGGCGCGGCCGACCATCTTCTGAGCCAGCGTGAAGCCCTTGCCCGAGTCCTTCGGGTGGGCCGGCAGACGGAAGAGCGTCGAGACCGGCAGGCCCAGCGCCTCACGCGCCTTGGTGGTGAGGCCGCGGCCGATGATCAGCGGAATGCGGCCACCGGCGCGCACTTCGTCGAAGATCACGTCCGACTTCACCTTGAACTCGGCGATCACCACGCCGTTCTTCAGCGCCTTGCCCTCGTAGGGGCGCAGCTCGATGACGTCGCCCATTTCCATCTGGCCGGCGTCGAGCTCGATCGGCAGCGCGCCGGCGTCTTCCATGGTGTTGTAGAAGATCGGGGCGATCTTGGTGCCGAGGCAGACGCCGCCGAAGCGCTTGTTCGGGACGTAGGGGATGTCGGCGCCGGTGAACCACAGCACCGAGTTGGTCGCCGACTTGCGCGAGGAGCCGGTGCCGACCACGTCGCCGACGTAGGCGACCGGGTTGCCCATCGCGATCAGCTTCGCCAGCTGCTTGGTCGGCCCACGCATGCCCGGCTCGTCCGGCTCGATGCCGGCGCGCGGGTTTTTCAGCATGGCGAGGGCGTGCAGCGGGATGTCGGGGCGGGTCGAGGCGTCGGGGGCCGGCGACAGGTCGTCGGTGTTGGTCTCGCCCGAGACCTTGAAGACGGTCAGCGTCATCGAGGCCGGGACCTCGGGACGCGAGGTGAACCATTCGGCGTCGGCCCAGGACTGCATCACGCCCTTGGCATTGGCGTTGCCGGCGACGGCGAGGTCCTTCACGTCGTGGAAGTAGTCGAACATGAGGAGGGTCTTCTTCAGACCCTCGGCCGCGACGGCGCCCATCTCGGCATCGGAGAGCAGGTCGATCAGCGGCTTGATGTTGAAGCCGCCGAGCATGGTGGCGAGCAGCTCGGTGGCGAGCTTGCGCGACACCAGCGCGTTCTTCTCCTTGCCCTTGGCGACGGCCTCGAGGAAGCCGGCCTTGAGGCGGGCGGCATCGTCGACGCCGGCGTGGACGCGATGGGTCAACAGATCGACGAGGAAGGCCTCCTCACCCTTCGGCGGCTCGCGCAGCAGGGCGATCAGACCCTCGGTCTGCTTCGCCGAGAGCGGCAGCGGCGGGATGCCGAGAGCGGCGCGTTCGGCCACGTGGGCGCGATAGGATTCGAGCATCGACATGACTGTCTCTTTCCCTCGGGGTGAGAGTGCGTGACGAAGTGTCGCGCGTATATAGCCACTTTTCCGCCGGGATCCCACCGGGCCGCCGGATCGACCTTGGTCGGGGGCGAGCCGCTCCGCGTCGGCGGAAAAGGGGCGACCGAACCGTTGTGTGACGAGCCTCGCGCGACCGTCTCCGAAAGCCTCGATATAACCGGGAAAGCGGTGGGGTCCAGCGATGATTTGCACATATTCCGATCAGTTCGACGGGGGGGAGGGAGGCGATCCGCCCCTTGACCGGGGTCGGAGCGTCGGCTTCACTTCCGCTCCGTGACATCGACGCGACGTTCTCGTGACGGTCGCGGTCGCGCCGCCTTCGTCGGCTCGCCGTGGGGATCCGCCGGACCGACACGGAACCGTCACGTGGAGGCGCTAGTCGATCCGCACGGTCGCCGCTCCGGCGACGCGTCGTACTTCTCTCTTCCCGCCGCCCGGTGGGTCTCGCCGAAGGATCGCGTTTCATGAAGACCGCACTTCTCCTGTCGTCCGCCGCCCTGGCGATCGCCGCCGCGACCTCCGCGTCGGCCGCCTCGCTCGACGAGCTCGCCGCCGCCGCCAAGGCGGAGGGCGAACTGACCGTCATCGCGCTTCCGCACGACTGGTGCGGCTACGGCGACGTCATCGAGGGCTTCAAGAAGAAGTACGGCCTCAAGGTCAACGAGCTGAACCCGGACGCCGGCTCGGGCGACGAGATCGAGGCGATCAAGGCGAACAAGGGCAACAAGGGCCCGCAGGCTCCCGACGTGATCGACGTCGGCCTGTCGTTCGGCCCGTCGGCCAAGGCCGAAGGCCTGCTGCAGCCGTACAAGGTGTCGACCTGGGATTCGATCCCGGCGAGCCAGAAGGACGCCGAGGGCTATTGGACCGGCGACTATTACGGCGTGCTGTCGTTCGAGGTGAACAAGGACATCGTCAAGACGATGCCGGCCGATTGGGCCGACCTCATGAAGCCGGAGTACAAGAACGCGGTGGCGCTGGCCGGTGACCCGCGTGCCTCCAGCCAAGCGATCCAGGGCGTCTACGCCGCCGGTCTGTCGGCCGCCAAGGGCGACGCCGCCAAGGCGGGCGACGAGGGCCTGAAGTATTTCGCCGCGCTCAACAAGGCCGGCAACTTCGTGCCGGTGATCGGCAAGGCCGCGTCGCTGGCGCAGGGCGCCACCCCGATCGTCATCCGTTGGGACTACAACGCGCTCGCCGATCGCGACACCCTCAAGGGCAACCCGCCGGTCGAGGTGGTGATCCCGAAGACCGGCGTCGTCGCCGGCGTCTATCTGCAGGGGATCTCGGCCTACGCGCCGCATCCGAACGCCGCCAAGCTGTGGCTCGAGTACCTCTACTCCGACGAGGGCCAGATCGGCTGGCTGAAGGGCTATTGCCACCCGGTGCGCTTCGGCGATCTCTCCAAGGCCGGCAAGATCCCGGCCGACGTGCTCGCCAAGCTGCCGGCCGCCGAGTCCTACGAGAAGGCGGTGTTCCCGACGCTCGCCGAACAGGCCGCGGCGAAGGAAGTGATCACCAAGCAGTGGGACGCCGTGGTCGGCGCCAACGTCGGCAAGTGACGCGACGCCGCGAGTGGGGCGAACGCCCCCTCGCGGGTCCGATCGGTTCTCGACGCGCCGCGGGCGGACCCGCGCGCGCGTCGAGGCGTTTCACGGGGGTGAGCGGGTGAGCGACGGGGTGATCGCGACGGCGGACGGTGGGGGAAACCTCTCGGGAGCGGTGCGCAGGCTGCCGCTCGCCTATCTCGGCGTGGTGCCGTTCTTCCTGTTCGCCACGTTGTTCCTGATCGCGCCGACGGCGCTCCTGGTGGTCGGCGCGTTCCAGGACGCCGACGGCCACCTCACGCTTTCCAACGTGGTCGGGCTGTTCCACCCCTCGATCCTGTCGGCCTATGCGATCAGCCTGGAGATCTCGGCCGCCTCGGCGCTCTCCGGCGCGATCGTCGGTTTCTTTCTCGCCAAGGCGATCGTCTCCGGCGGCTTGCCCGGTTGGGTGCGACCGGCGGTGACGACGTTCTCCGGCGTCGCCTCGAACTTCGCCGGCGTGCCGCTCGCCTTCGCCTTTCTCGCCACGCTCGGGCGCACCGGTCTCGTCACCTGGGCGCTGATGGAGTGGTTCGGCGTCAATCTCTACGCCACCGGCTTCAAGCTCCTGAGCTTCACCGGGCTGACGCTGACCTATCTCTACTTCCAGATCCCGCTGATGGTGCTGATCCTCACGCCGGCGCTCGAGGGACTGAAGAAGGAATGGGGCGAGGCGGCCTCGATCCTCGGCGCGTCGAGCCTGCAATATTGGCGGATGGTGGCGTTCCCGGTGCTGTGGCCGAGCCTTCTGGGTGCGACGTTGCTGCTCTTCGCCAACGCCTTCGGGGCGGTCGCCACGGCCTATGCGCTGACCGGCTCGTCGCTCAACATCGTCACCATCCTGCTCTACGCGCAGATCCGCGGCGACGTGCTGCACGATCAGAACCTCGGCTACGCCCTGGCGCTCGGCATGATCGTGATCACCGGCTTCGCCAACGTCGGCTACATCTGGCTGCGCGGCCGCGCCGAGAGGTGGGTGAAATGAAGCGCTCGACCTTCGGCTCCTGGCTCTCGGTGGCGATCGGCTCGCTCTATTTCCTGCTGCCGCTGGTCGCCACTTTCGAATTCTCGCTGCGCATGAAGCGCGGGGTCTATTCGTTCGAGGCCTACAAGATCGTCCTCGGCGACCCCCACTTCCAGGCGTCGTTTCTCTATTCGGTGATCCTGGCGCTCGCCACCATCGTGGTCGGGGCGGTGATCGTGGTGCCGACGGCCTATTGGGTGCGGCTGAAGCTGCCGAAACTCCGGCCGCTGGTCGAATTCGTCACCCTGCTGCCGCTGGTGGTGCCGGCGATCGTCATCGTGTTCGGCCACCTGCGCATGTACAATTCGCAGTCGTGGCTGCCGCTGACCGACAGCAACTTCGGCACCGACGTGCTGATCACCTTCGGTTACGTGACGCTGGCGCTGCCCTACATGTATCGCTCGGTCGACACCGCGCTCGGCGCGATCGACGTGCGCACGCTCACCGAAGCCGCCGAGAGCCTGGGGGCGAGCCGGGCGGCGACGCTGTTGCGGGTGATCTTTCCCAACATTCGGGCGGGACTGCTCTCCGGCGCGTTCCTGACCTTCGCGATCGTGATCGGCGAGTTCACCTTCGCCAGCCTGCTCAATCGTCCGGCCTTCGGGCCTTATCTGCAGCTCGTCGGCGCCAATCGCGCCTACGAGCCGGCGGCGCTGGCGATCATCGCCTTCGTCGTCACCTGGGCGTCGCTCGGCCTCATTCAGGTGTTCGGGTCGGCGCGGAGGGCGAGCCGATGAACGCGGCGTCGTTCCCATCTGAGATCGGAGCTGAGGTTCGATGAGCTTCATCGACATTCGCGGCCTGAAGAAGGCCTTCGGCGCGACCACGGTCGTCCACGACTTCGACCTCTCGATCGAGAAGGGCGAATTCGTCTCCTTCCTCGGCCCGTCGGGGTGCGGCAAGACCACCATCCTGCGCATGATCGCCGGCTTCGAGACGGCGAGCGGCGGGTCGATCGCCATCGACGGCCGCGAGGTCGGTCATCTGCCGCCGGCCAAGCGCGACGTCGGCATGGTGTTCCAGTCCTATGCCCTGTTCCCCAACATGACGGTCGGCGAGAACATCGCGTTCGGCCTGAAGATCGCCAAGAAGAGCGCGGCGGAGATCCGCGACCGGGTCGGCGAGATGCTGGCGATCATCAAGCTGCCGCAGCTCGCCGAACGCTATCCCTGGCAGCTCTCCGGCGGCCAGCAGCAGCGCGTGGCGCTCGCCCGGGCGCTGGCGGTCCGGCCGCAGGTGTTGCTGCTCGACGAGCCGCTCTCCGCCCTCGACGCCAAGATCCGCGTCAGCTTGCGCGAGGAGATTCGGTCGCTGCAGCGCGAGCTCGGCATCACCACCATCTTCGTCACCCACGATCAGGAAGAGGCGCTGTCGATGTCCGACCGCGTCGTGGTGATGCACGAGGGCCGGGCGGCGCAGGTCGGCACGCCGTTCGAGGTCTACAGCTATCCGAAGAACCGCTTCGTCGCCTCCTTCGTCGGTACGCTCAATCTGCTCGAGGGCGAGGTGATCGACACCGGCCGGCTCTCCCTCGACGGCGCCGAGGTGCCGGTGGCGCGCGGGCTCGAAGGGCGGACCTCCGGCGACAAGGTGACGGTGGCGCTGCGGCCGGAGACGGTGTCGCTGGGGATGAACGGCCACGGCGTGCCGGGCATCGTCGAGAGCGTCGCCTTCCTCGGCGCGGTGGTGCGTACGCGGGTGCGGCTGGAGCAGCAGACGATCACCCTCGACGCCTTCAACCAGACCACCGGGCGGACGCCGCAGCTCGGCGAGCCGGTGCGGCTGGTGTTCGGCGCCGACGACCTGTTGGTGCTCGGCGAGGACTGAGGATGCGGCGTCCGATCCGGGCGATCTTGTTCGACAAGGACGGCACGCTCGTCGACTACGCGGCGTCGTGGACGGCGATCAACGCACGGTCGGTGGCGTTGGCGGCACGCGGCGACGCGATGCTGGCGACGCGGATCGCCGCCGCCGTCGGCGTCGACGCGAGCGGACGGGCGCTCGAACCGACGTCGATCATGGCGGCGGGATCGGCCGGGGAGATCGCGGCGGCGATGGTGACGGCCGGCGCCGACTTCGCGCGCGACGACCTCGCCGCGGCGCTCGACGCGCTGTTCCTCGAAGGGGCGGAGGCGATGGTGCCGGTCGGCGATCTGCCGGCGATCCTCGGCGCTCTCACGGCGCGCGGCCTCACTCTCGGCATCGCCTCCTCCGACAACACCGAGGCGGTCGTCCGCTTCGCCGAGCGGGCCGGCATCGCCGATCTCCTCGCCTTCGTCGCCGGCTGGGACGCCGGGCACGGGGCGAAGCCCAATCCGGCGATCGTCCGCGCCTTCGGCCGGATGGCCGGCTGCGATCCCGACGAGATCGCGGTGGTCGGCGACACCGACCACGACATGGCGATGGCGAAGGGGGCGAGCGTCGGTCTGGCGGTCGGCGTGCTGACCGGCACCGGCACGCGCGCCAGCCTGGGCGCGCGCGCCGACGTGGTGATCGACGACATCGGCGGGCTCGACGCGCTGCTCGGCGCTCACGGGCGCGGCGGCTGAGGCCGTTTCGGCTCGGCCGGGGCGAGCGCGCAGTCGCGATTGGCGCCGGTGCCGGGGGCGTTTTCGAAGACGCAGAGGGTCGAGGACGGCGGGCGCCCGCACCTCTGGTCGATGTCGCGGAAGCCGACGCAGCGGCCGGTGGCGATCTCGCGCCAGCCGGGACCGCCCTTGCAGCCGCAGCCCCGACAGGGTGTCGGATCGACGTCGCAACGCGCCTCGGCGGCGACGGTCGTGGCGACGAGCAGGCCGGCCGCGAGCACGGTGC
>JAAYVT010000675.1 GCA_012517025.1 Phyllobacteriaceae bacterium
CTCATCGACGGCCTCGCCGCCGCCGGACTGACGCCGACCGTCTACGACGGCGTCGTGCCCAATCCGACCGTGGTCCAGGTCGGGGAGGCCTTCGCTCTGTTCACGAAGAACGGCTGCGACGCGATCGTCGCGGTCGGCGGCGGCAGCCCGATCGACACCGCCAAGGCGGTGCGCATCCTCTCCGCAAATCCCGGCCCGATCACCCTCTACGAGGGCATCGGCAAGGTCGCCAAGGCCGGCGCCTTCCTGGTCGCGGTCAACACCACCGCCGGCACCGCGGCGGAAGTGACCTCCAACGCCGTCATCACCGATCCGGCGGCGCAGGTGAAGATGGTGATCATCGACGCCAACATCATTCCCGACGTCTCCGTCAACGACGCCGCGATGATGACCAAGATCCCCGCTCCCGTGACCGCCGCCACCGGCATGGACGCGCTCACCCACGCGATCGAGGCCTATGTCTCGGTCGGCCACCACGTCCTCACCGACTTCTCGGCGCTGGAGGCGATCCGCCTGATCGCCGCCTTCCTGCCGCGTGCGGTCGCGAACGGCGCCGATCTCGAGGCCCGCGAGATGATGGCCTACGGCCAGTTCATCGCCGGCCTCGCCTTCAATTCGGCCGGCCTCGGCATGGTCCACGCGATGGCGCATCAGCCCGGCGCGGTGAAGGATCTGCCGCACGGGGTGTGCAACGCCATCCTGTTGCCGGTCGTCGAGGCCTTCAACCGGCCGCACGCGGTCGCCCGCTTCGCCGCGATCGCCACCGCGATGGGCGTCGACACCACCGGCATGGACGAGGAGACCGCCTCGACGGCGGCGATCGTCGCGATCCGGGCGCTGTCGGAAAAGGTCGGCATCCCGCACGGCTTCGGCGAACTCGGCGTGACCGACGGAGATCTGCCGACCTTCGTCGCCAAGGCGCAGAAGGATCCTTGTGCCGGCGGCAACCCGGTGGCGTTGAACGACGATCAGATCTTGGCGCTCTATCGCAAGGCGATGTGAGCGACCGGGCGTCGCGAGGAGAGGCTCCTCTCTCCTCGCGACGGTCACCCGATGGGACGCATCCGCCGTCTCTCCGCCGATCGCGCCGATCGCTCAGGCGGAAGCGCGGATCGCGGCACCGCGATCGCCGGGACGATCCCCGTTCGCGGCGTCGCCCGTCTTCTTCTTCATCACGGCGACGAGCGCGGCGACGAGCTTCTCGGCCGTCACCGGTTTCGTCACGAACCCGTCCGCTCCCGCTTCCAGCGCCGCCTCGCGATCTTCCGCCAGCGCGTTCGCCGTCAGCGCGACGATCGGCACGCCGGCCGTCGCGCGATCGCCGGAGCGAACCAGCTTCGTCGCGGTCAATCCGTCCATCACCGGCATCATCACGTCCATCAGGACGAGATCGAAACGTCGCCCGGCGAGTGCCGCCAGCGCCGCGCGACCGTCGGCCACCGCCGTCACCCGATGGCCCATGTTTTCGAGCAACCGCACCGCGACCAGCGTGTTGGTGGGATTGTCCTCGGCGAGCAGAATGTCGAGCCCCGTTCGGGTCTCGCCCGGGCGGGCGACGTCGGCGGGCGGCGAGGCGTCCGACGCCGGCGCCGCCTTCTCGGAGGCGACCTCCAACGGCACCACCACGGTGAACGTCGAGCCCTCGCCGAGACGGCTTTCGACGGTGATGTGTCCGCCCATCTTCTCGATCAGCTCCCGCGAGATCGCCAGACCGAGGCCGGTGCCCCCGAACCGGCGCGTGATCGAGCCGTCGAGCTGCGAGAATTTGAGGAAGAGATGGCCGAGGTCGGCGGCGGCGATCCCGATGCCGGTGTCCTGGACGCGGATTCGGAGAGCCACCCCGTTCGCCCCGCGGCGCTCGCCGTCGAGATCGACGCGGACGAAGACGAAGCCCTTTTCGGTGAACTTCACCGCATTGCCGAGGAGATTGACCAGCACCTGACGCAGACGCCCGGCATCGCCGTAGAGCGCCGTCGGGACGGCCGGGTCGAGCGCGGTTTCGATCGTCAGTCCCTTGTCGTGGGCGAGCGGCGCGACGAGATCCGTCGTGGTCTGCAACAGGTCCTCGACCTCGAACGGCCGGCGCTCGAAGGTGACGCGATCGGCTTCGAGTTTGGCGATGTCGAGAACGTCGTCGATGATCTGCAGGAGATGTTCGGCGGATTGCCGCATCGTCCGCAGATAGAGGGCCCGCTCGCCGGTGTCGTCCTCCGTTTCGAGCAGCCCGATCGTTCCGACGACGCCGTTGAGCGGCGTCCGCAATTCGTGGCTCATCGTCGCCAGGAACGCCGTGCGGGCGCGCGTCGCGGCTTCGGCGCGATCGCGGGCCTCGGCGAGCACCACGGCGTTGCGGCGATGGGCGGTGATGTCGGTCAGCGTGACGAGCATCCCGCCGTCGGGCATTTCGGTGGTCGAGGTTTCGACGTCGCGCCCGGCGATCTGGTAGTCGCGGACGTCGTCTTGGCGAATGTCGAGCGCGAACAGGCGAACCAGATCGGCGGGGAACGGCTCGCCGACGACCGGATCCGACGCGAGGTCCAACAGCACCACGGCGCGCCGATTGATCACCCGCAACCGGCCGTCGCCGTCGCACATGACGATCCCCTGGCCGACCCGGGACAGCGTCGCTTCGAGTTCCTGCGACTTGCGGGCGATGCGGCGCTGGTCGTCGATGCGTTTGCGCGTCGCCTGGATCAGCCGCAATTCGTGGCCGATGCCGATGATCATCAACGCGACCACCACCACGCTGACGCCGAGCGCCGACCGGACGAACCAGCGGCGCTTCTCGAGATGCGGCGCGAGCACTTCCGCTTGGTTCTCGGCCACCGTCACGAACAACGGGAAGTCCTTCAGATGGCGGAACGCCTCGATGCGCTCACCCGGCCCGAGCGGGCCTTCGCCGCGAAAGATCCCCTCCTTCGACCGCAGCATGGCGTCGTGCAGCGGGGTTCCGGCGATCGAGCGACCGAGCGTTTCGCGATCCAGCCCACCACGGGCGCGGATGACGCCGTCGTCGCCGATCAGCGTGATGGCCCCACCGTCGCCCAGATCGATGCGGTCGAAGAAGTTCGAGAGATTGTAGGGATCGAGCGAGGCGACCAGAACACCGCCGAACGAACCGTCCGGATTGGACAGACGGCGGGTCAGTTGGATCGTCCATTTCCCGGTCGCCCGGCCCAGAACCGGCTTGGAGATGAAGAGCTCGTCGCTGCTTCGACCGGCGTGGACGCGAAAATGTTCGCGGTCCGACAGGTCCATGTGTTTGGCGTGACGATCGACGTTGGTGGAGACGAGGAAACCGTCGGCGCCGATCAACGCCATCTGGACCGTCATGTCGCGCAGGAAGTAGGAATTCGTCGTCCAGGCCGGCAGATCGAAATCGGCGGGTTCGCTCTCGCGCGCGTGTCGCAGGAAGATCAGGTTCTTGTCGACGCTCTTGATCGCGTTCGAGACGTATTCGTCGAAGACGCGAGCGATGTTGGAGGTTTTTTCCACCGCCGCATCGAGCGTCCACTCACGATCCGTGTCGAGATAGGCGTAGACGCCGCCCCAGACCAGGGCCAGCACCGACACCGCCAGCAACGTCGAGAGCCGGAACACGGCCTTGACGACGTCCCGGGGATCGAAGGGCTCGTCCTTCTCGACGTCGATCGAAGGCATCTGCGCCGTCCCTCACTCGCGAACACAAGACGATGATCTCCGCGCGACGTGGATTTGTGTCGAATTGGAAGTATAAA
>JAAYVT010000676.1 GCA_012517025.1 Phyllobacteriaceae bacterium
GGGGGAAGAAGGTGGCAGTGGTGGGCGGCGGCAACGTGGCCATGGATGCGGTGCGTACCGCGCGCCGTCTCGGCGCCGAGGAGGCGGTGATCGTCTATCGCCGCACCCGCGACCGCATGCCGGCGCACGACTTCGAGGTCGAGGAAGCGCTCGAGGAAGGCGTGATGATGAAGTGGCTGTCGACGATCAAGAACGTCGAGGCCGGTTCCATCACGGTCGAGAAGATGAAACTCGACGACCACGGCTTCCCGCAGCCGACCGGCGAGTTCGAGACGCTGGAAGCCGATTCGGTCGTCCTCGCCCTCGGCCAGGACGTCGATCTGTCGCTGCTCCAGGGCCTCGCCGGGCTCGAGGTCCACGACGGCGTCGTCCGCGTCGGCCCCGACATGATGACCGGCGCGTCGGGCGTCTTCGCCGGCGGCGACATGGTGCCCTCCGAGCGCACCGTGACGGTGGCGGTCGGCCACGGCAAACAGGCGGCGCGCCACATCGACGCCTTCCTGCGCGGCACCACCTGGGCGCCGCCGCCGCGCCACGAGCTCGCCGGCTTCGACCGCCTCAACACCTGGTACTACGGCGAGGCGCCCGCCACGGTCCGCCCGACCCTGGAGATCGCCCGCCGCACCTCGACCTTCGAGGAGGTGGTGAAGGGGCTCGACGAGACCAACGCCCTGTTCGAGGCGCGCCGCTGTCTCTCCTGCGGCAACTGCTTCGAATGCGACAACTGCTACGGCATGTGCCCGGACAACGCGGTGAAGAAACTCGGCCCCGGCCAGGGCTTCGAGATCGACTACGCCTATTGCAAGGGCTGCGGCGTCTGCGCCCGCGAATGCCCCTGCGGCGCCATCGCGATGGTGCCCGAATCGACCTGACGGCCCCGCGTCCGCTCGGTTCGGCCGTCACGCTGGCGAAGCCGGCGTCTCCCCGAACAACTCCGCGGCGCGGCGGAAGGTCTGCCGCCGCGCCCGTCGGTTTTCCATGCCGAAGGCTTCCTCGGGCGCGACGATGCGCTCGGCCACCGCGACGGCGCCCGCTTCGATCGCCGCGCGCCCGACGAAGCCCCCCCGCACCTGCAGACGATCGACCAGGAGCCGGAAGAACGCCTCGACGAGCTCGGGATCCGGCGGCTCGGGGGCGCGCCAGAATTCGGCGAGCGAGCCCGAATGGGTCAGCCCGGGCCGATCGAAGATCGCGTTGCCGAGCGCGATCAACGGCTTGCCGGCGGCGAGCGTCGCCGTGCCGACGGTCGAGTTGATCGTCACCACGCCGCTGGCGCGCGCGATCATCGCGTCGAGCGCCCCGCCGTCGACGGTCCCCACCCGATCGGCGATGCCGCGCTCGGCGGCCATCGCGGCTATCCGCTCGGGCCACCGCGACAGGCCGTTGTCGAGCGGATGAACCTTGAAGAGGAGCCGCGCCTCGGCCGATGCGTGCCGCGCGAAAGAGGCGATCGTCGCCGCCACCAGGGCGAAGAGATCGCCCCCCGGCGCATGCAGCAGGATCTGATAGTCGCCCGGCAGTTGCAATGGGAAGAGGAAGAGCGGGGCGTCGCCGTCGAGGAAGCGCGGCGCCACCGCCTCGCACCGACGCCGCGTCCGCCCCCGGCGCAACCCTTTGAGGATCCACCCGGCGTATTCGACGAGCGGCGGCACC
>JAAYVT010000677.1 GCA_012517025.1 Phyllobacteriaceae bacterium
CACGGCCGGGAAGCTTGGTCTCGCTCATCGCAACGTCTCTCTCGGGTTCGTCGGAGGCCCTCCGACCATGGCCCGAGACTCTAGTCCCAGGAGCACGCCCCGCCTAGTCGAGGGCATGTCGCCGTCGCCGGTCCGGTTGGAAAAATATTGCTGCGAACCGCCGGTTCGACGCAAAACGACGAACGCCGACGGCGGCGTCCGCTGCTGCTCCCGCAAACCTGTTCCAATGGACGGCGGTCGCTCAACGCCCGGTCGAGCCGAAGCCGCCGCTTCCCCGGGTCGTCTCGCCGACCGCCTCGACGACCACCAGCCGCGCCCGCGTCACCGGCGCAGCGACGAACTGGGCGACCCGCTCGCCGCGCCCGATCCGGAAGGTCTCGGCGCCGAGATTGACCAGGATCACCTTCACCTCGCCGCGATAGTCGGCGTCGACGGTGCCGGGCGAATTGAGCACCGTCACCCCGTGCTTCAGGGCGAGACCCGAGCGCGGTCGGACCTGTCCCTCGTAGCCCGGCGGGATCTCGAAGATCAGGCCGGTCGGCACCAACACGCGGGCGCCCGGCGCGAGGTCGATCGGTGCCTCCTCCGGCACCGCCGCGACCAGATCGAAGCCGGCGGCCTCGTCGCTCTGATAGGCCGGCAGCGCCAGCCCCTCGGCGTGGGCGAGGCGCTTCACGCCGATCTCGATGCTGCGGGTCATGGGCTCGTCTCCGCGTCTCTCAGGCGCTGCCGATCACGATGCCGGTGAGGAACACCAGCACGCCGCCGACCACGATCTGGAAGGTGGCGCGCAGGAACGGCGTGTCCATGTACTTCCACCGGATCCACGAGATCACGCACAGCTCGATCGCCACCAGGATGCAGGCGACGATGGTCGCCGGCCAGAAGCTCGGGATCAGATAGGGCAGGGCATGGCCGAGCCCACCGACCGTCGTCATCAGGCCGGAGGTGACGCCGCGGATCCACGGCGAGCCGCGCCCCGACAGCGCCCCGTCGTCGGACAGCGCCTCGGCGAAGCCCATCGAGATGCCGGCGCCGAGCGAGGCGGCGATGCCGACCAGAAAGGTCTCCCAGCTCGAATGGGTGGCGAAGGCGGCGGCAAACAGCGGCGCCAGCGTCGACACCGAGCCGTCCATCAACCCGACCAGACCGGGCTGGACGTATTGCAGGATGAACAGGCGCTTGGCCGCCTCGTTCTCCTCCGCCTCGACGTCGGCCGGCAGGTGGGTGAGACCGAGCCGATGGGCGAGCGACAAATGGCCGCCCTCCGCCGCCGCGAGGTCGCCGAGCAGCTTGCGGATCGAAGCGTCGGTGGTGCGATTGGAGGCCTGCAGATAGAAGCGGCGGGAGGCCGCCTCCATCACCACCGCCTCCTTGCGGATGGTCTCCAGGCTGAGGTGTTTGGCCAGCCACATCGGCCGCCGGTAGAAGAAGCCGGTGACGTTCTCCCGCCGGATCAGCGGAATGCGCGGGCCGAATTTCTTCTCGAACAAGTCGATCAGCCAGCGTCGATGGGTGTTTTCCTCTTCCGACATCTCGTCGAAGACGGCGGCGGAGGCCGGATAGCGCTCGCGCAGAATGTCGGCGTAGGCCTGATAGATGCGGCTGTCGTCTTCTTCCGCCGAGATCGCCAGTGCGAGAATCTCGCGCTCGTCGAGGTCGGAGAAGGGACGTTTGCCGAAGCCGAAGATCGCCATGGGCGGGGTGTCCTGGGCTGGGGAGTTCTGGAACGGTTCCAGAGTACCTTAGCAGAAGCGGCGAAACTGACCATCGATGCGCCCGCATGGCGCCTCGCCGCCGGCCGAGGGCTCGCGAAAGACGTCGCCGACCCGTTGCCCCATCGGGGATCTCCCGACTACCTTGTGGCCCGCGCCCATGTAGGGTGCCCGACCAGAAACCTTCCGCAGGAGACCGAGATGAGCGACGAGAAGCCCCGCGACCCGACCGAACACGCCGTCGGACGTCGCGAATTCTTCGGATTGGGCGCGGCGACCCTCGCCGCCGGCTCTCTCGCCGCTCCGGCGATCGTCCGCGCGGAAGAGAAGCTGAACTGGAAGATGGTGACGTCCTGGCCGAAGAATTCGCCCGGCGTCGGCGTCAACGCCCAGCGTCTCGCCGACTCGATCACCGCCATGTCGAACGGCCGCCTGACCGTGCAGCTCTACGCCGCCGGCGAGCTGGTGCCGGCCTTCGAATGCTTCGACGCCGTCTCCTCCGGCGCCGCCGAAATGGCGCACGGCTCGCCCTATTTCTGGCAGGGCAAGGAGAAGGCCTTCCACTTCTTCACCGGCATCCCGTTCGGCCTGTTCGCCAACGAGCACATGGGCTGGATCTGGTTCGGCGGTGGTCAGGCGCTGTGGGAGAAGGCCTACGCCCCGTTCGGCGTGCAGCCGTTCTACTGCGGTTCGTCGGGTCCCCAGGCCGGCGGCTGGTTCCGCAAGGAGATCAAGACCGTCGACGACTTCAAGGGCCTCAAGATGCGCATCGCCGGCCTCGGCGGCGAGGTGCTGCGCCGGCTCGGCGTCAACGTCGTGCTGCTGCCGCCGGGCGAGATCTTCCAGGCGATGCAGTCCGGCACCATCGACGCGGCCGAATGGGTCGGCCCGTGGAACGACCTCGCCTTCGGCCTCTTCCGCGTCGCCAAGAACTACTACATGCCGTCGTTCTTCGAGTTCGGCCCGGCGCTG
>JAAYVT010000678.1 GCA_012517025.1 Phyllobacteriaceae bacterium
TAGGGATAGACGGTCGAATCCTCGTCCGTCACGTTGGCCATCACATAGGCGGCGCCTCCGAGCAATCCGGCGATCACGGCGAGTTTCTCGATCATCTTCAACTCCTACAATCAGTAATGATTCAATACTGTATCTGGGTTGTTGAAATTCGATGAATTCGATCGGCCGAATCCTCCCGATCGGCGTCGGCGCGCATCACGGCCGCGCGCCGACGGCACCGAATCGCGCCGCCCCGGTCCCTTCGTGTTCCGACCGGCGCGAAGCCTCCGCGGCACGATCCACCGACGCGCCGAGTGCGGCCGCGTTCTCGACGGACGCCGCCACGATCGCCGGCCCGAGCCGCGACACGTCGTAATCCCGCCTGTCCAGGGTCGCCGCGATCTGTTCCCGCATGGCGGCGACGTAGAGACCACGCGCCGCCGCTTTCATCTCCGATCTCCGCGCGGCACTCTCGTTTCCGCCGTCCGGCACCCGCAGATCGAGGTCGACCCGGGTCCGACCGTCTCCGGCATCGGTGAGCGCCGCGACGTAGCGGAGGATTTCTCGGCCGTCGCGTCCGACGATCCAGGCGATCCGAACCGCGTCGGCCTCTCGCGTCTCCTCGATCCGCACCTCGAGCTCCGACGCATGGCGGCCGAACACGAACATCGCCGGTGGCATCGTCCGCAGAAGGTCACGCGCCTCGGACGACGCCACGGCATGGACGGTTCCTTCCCGAGGCACGATCGTCGACACGACCACGGCGATCACCGCGAGGAGCCCGACGAACCGCCACATGCGCACCCTTTCCCCGACGAAGCGACCACGACGCGGGGACGACCGAATCGCACCGCGCGGTTTTCCGACCGGCCGGCGAACCGCTTCCTCGCACTCCGCGAGCATGACCGCATCTCTTTGCGGAAATCTGAATCATCGCGTTGAGGTTGTATCGTTCGATCGATGCGAGCGCTCCTTCGTCGAGCGCACCGACTTCCCGAATAGACGCCACCTCGACGACAAATTTCGAGTAAGCGGCGACATTGTTCGAAAATCAGATACGATCAGTGCTCGCATCCGTGGCTTCCGAGCCTTCGACTGCCGGCGTACACCCTTGTCCACCGACACGGAACGCGGTTCGCAGAAATCAGAACCGCCCATCGAAACAAGGAGTTGTCACCATGAAGTACGCCGCTTTCGCCATCGCCGCCGTCGCTCTCGCCGCCTCGCTGTCGCAGGCCTCCGCCGAGCCGCGCCAGCCCGCCTCCGCGCTCGTCCCCGCCGCCGAGGCGGTGCGCGTCCAGGCCGTCGCCGCCCCGTCGATCGTCGAGGGCCGTCAGGCGGCCGTCGCCCTCTCCGCTGCCGAGAGCGTGATCGTCGCCCGCAACGTCTCGCGTCGCTGACCCCCCGCCCCTCCCTTCCGGCGCGCGCCGCCGACCCCGGCGCCGCCATCCCCCCTGCCCCGAGATCGAGATCATGGACACCCTCACCGCCGGCTACGGCATCTTCCTCCTCCGCCTGGCGCTCGCCGCGATCTTCGCCGCCCACGCCCACCTCAAGCTCAACGTCTTCACCATTCCCGGCACCATGGGCTTCTTCCGCTCGATCGGCCTGCCGGGCTGGCTCGCCCCGGTCACCATCGTCGTCGAGTTCGCCGGCGCCGCCGCCCTGGCGATCGGCATCTTCCCCCGCCTCGTCGCCCTGGTGCTGCTGCCGCTGATCCTCGGCACCATCGTCACGGTGCACGGCAAGAAGGGCTGGCTCTTCTCCAACACCGACGGCGGCTGGGAATATCCCGCCTTCTGGGCCGCGACCCTGGTGGTCCTCGCCCTGCTCGGCGACGGCGCCCTGACGCTCGCCCCGACCGCGCTGTTGTTCGGCTGAGCCGGACGCCTCTCTCCCGCCCTCCGCCCTCGCCCTCGGCGCCGATCGGCCCCGAGGGCGCGCGCGTTTTCGGCCCCGACGGCGGGGTGCCGGGGGACTCGGACGAGCGATGGAAGAAAAAGAAGAAGGACGAGGAGGAGAAGCGTCGCCGCCGCACCGCCGCTCCCGGCTCCGTCACGCGCGAGCGTCGTCGGAGGCGTGATCCGCCGGCGGCGTCCGATCGACCAGCCCGTGCAGAAACAGATCGACGCACAGGCGGACGAAGGTCGGCCGAACGTCTTCCTCCGATCCGCAATCGGGGAAATGCGACATCACGAACATCAGCCCCAGGATGACCCCGGCGAGCATGCGCGGATCACCGGCGCGCCGCAGTTCGCCCCGCTCCATCCGCCGCGCCAACCATGCCGCCAGATCGTCGCGGGTCGGATCCGCGCCGTGATTGCGCAGCACCTCGCGCAGGTCGGGGTCCTGCGCCTCCTCCGCCAATCCCATCTCGACGATCCGCATCTGCTCGCGGAAGGCGCCGCGGTCGAGATCCGCGCGCAGGATTCCGCCCAGCGCCTCGGCGAGCGGCATGTCGTCGGAAGGTGGAATGACGAAAGTCTCGAGACGATGTCGGTCGAGCGCCGCCGCGAACAGCGACTTCTTGTTCTCGAACAACCTGTAGAGCGTCGGTTTGGAGACCCCGGCGCGCAACGCCACCATCTCCATCGAGGTTCGGCCGTAACCCAGTTCGCAGAAGAGCTCGGTTCCCACCGCGATCAATTTTTCTCGGCGCTCTTCGTCCGATACGACTTTCGGACGACCTCGAGACTTCCGCGTCATGCGCGAATGAATGTTCGAAGAGTCTTCGTTCACGCGCCGCCCACCCGATTCGGCTCGAATTTCAGTCTGCTCCCGTACTTGACAGACCCACGTGTTGAAAATAACGATACGGTACCGTTTTGTAAATAGGAGCGCTCCGTGCTTCCTCGCTCTCTCCTCTTGGCGACCCACCGGCGTGCCGTACCGGTCGGGCTGGCGAGCCTTTTGGCGTTCGCCGTCCTGAGCGGCTGCAATCAGCAGAAGTCGGCGGGCCTGCCGCCCGGCGCGATGAAGCCGCAGGTCGGCGTGGTGGTGCTCCATCCTCAGGCGGTGGCGATCACCGCGGAGCTGCCCGGCCGCACCAACGCCTCCTTCGTCGCCGAGGTGCGGCCGCAGGTGGCCGGCATCGTGCAGAAGCGCCTGTTCGAGGAGGGCGGCGAGGTCAAGGCCGGCGATCCGCTCTATCTGATCGACCCGGCGAGCTATCAGGCCGTCCTCGACAGCGCCGTCGCCACCCGCAGCAAGGCGGAGGCGGCGGTCCCCAGCGCCGAGGCCAAGGTCGAGCGCTATCAGACCCTCGCCAAGCAGAACGCCGTCGCCAAACAGGATCTCGACGACGCCGTCGCCACCCTGGCGCAGGCGAAGGCCGCCGTCGCGGTCGCCGCCGCCGACGAGGCGACCGCCCGCATCAACCTCGAGCACACCCGCATCACCGCGCCGATCTCCGGCCGCATCGACAAGTCGACGCTGACCCCCGGCGCCCTGGTCACCGCCAGCCAGACCACCGCGCTGACCACCATCCGCACGCTCGAGCCGATCTACGTCGACATCACCCAGTCGAGCCGCCGGCTCCTGGATCTGCGGCAGGCGATCGAGGCGGGCCGCGTCAAGATCGCCGGCGACAACGTCAAGGTTCGCCTGCGCCTGGAGAACGGCGCGCTCTATCCGCTGCCCGGCCGCCTCGCCTTCTCCGAGGCGAACGTCAGCGAGACCACCGGCACCTACGCGCTGCGCGCCGAGTTCCCCAACCCCGACCGGGTGTTGCTGCCCGGCATGTACGTCCGCGCCACCGTCGAGGAGGGCGTCGCCGAGAACAGCTGGCTGGTGCCCCAGCGGGCGGTGACCCGCAACACCAAGGGCCAGCCGATCGCCTATTTCGTCAGCGCCGACGACAAGATCGAGGAACGGGTGCTCGAGATCGCCACCGAGATCGGCAACAACTGGCTGATCACCAAGGGCCTGTCCGACGGCGACCGGGTCGTCGTGGAGGGCCTGCAGAACGCCCGCGCCGGGCGCGAGGTGCAGCCGGTCGAGGTGACCATCGACGAGAATTCCGGCGAGGTTCGGGAGCGTCGTCAGGGCGCCCTGTCGTCTCCGGTGGTGGTCGCGCGCGACGGCGGCGACGTCGTCCGGGCCGAGTGAGGAGCCGACCATGTCGCGTTTCTTCATCGACCGGCCGATCTTCGCCTGGGTGCTCGCGATCGCGGTGATGCTCGCCGGCCTGCTGGCGGTCTACACCCTGGCGATCTCGCAATATCCGCAGATCGCCCCGCCGACCATCGGCATCTCGGCGAACTATCCCGGCGCCGACGCCCAGACCGTCGAGAACTCGGTGACCAAGGTCATCGAGCAGGGCATGACCGGCGTCGACAATCTCGACTACATGTCCGCCACCTCGACCTCGACCGGACAGACCTCGATCACCCTCACCTTCAAGAGCGGCACCAACGCCGACGTGGCGCAGATGCAGGTGCAGAACAAGCTGCAGCTCGTCACATCGCAGCTGCCGCAGGTGGTCCAGTCGAACGGCATCACCGTCAACAAGACGTCGAGCGGCTTCCTGATGGTCGTCGCCTTCGTCTCCACCGACGACCGTCTGTCGACCGACGACCTCGCCGACTACGTCGATTCCTCGCTCAACGACACGCTGAAGCGCGTCGCCGGCGTCGGCGAAACCCGGCTCTTCGGCTCCAACTACGCCATGCGCATCTGGCTCGATCCGGACAAGCTGGTGAAATACGCGCTGATGCCGGGCGACGTCGCCACCGCGATCAAGGCGCAGAACACCCAGGTTTCGGCCGGTCAGCTCGGCGGCCTGCCGGCGGTCGCCGGCCAGCAGCTCAACGCCACCATCACCGCCAAGAGCCGCCTGCAGACCCCCGAACAGTTCCGCGGCATCATCCTGAAGAGCGCCACCGACGGCTCGCTCGTCCGCCTCGACGACGTCGCCCGGGTCGAGCTCGGAGCGAAGAGCTACACCGCGCTGTCGCACTACAACGGCCATCCCTCCGCCGGTCTCGCAATCAGCCTGGCGTCCGGCGCCAACGCCATCTCGACCGCCCAGGCGGTGCAGACGACGATCGATCGGCTCAAGGTGACGCTGCCGCAAGGCGTCGAGGTGGTCTATCCCTACGACACCACCCCGTTCGTCCGTCTGTCGATCGAGGAGGTGGTCAAGACCCTGGTCGAGGCGATCGGCCTCGTCTTCGTCGTCATGCTGGTGTTCCTCCAGAACATCCGCGCCACCCTGATCCCGACCCTGGCGGTGCCGGTGGTCCTCCTCGGCACCTTCGGCGTGCTGTCGGTCGCCGGCTATTCGATCAACACCCTGACCATGTTCGCCATGGTTCTGGCGATCGGCCTGCTCGTCGACGACGCCATCGTCGTGGTCGAGAACGTCGAACGGGTGATGCGCGAGAAGGGGCTCGGACCGCGCGAAGCGACCATCCAATCGATGACGGAGATCACCGGCGCGCTGGTCGGCATCGCCACCGTGCTGTCGGCGGTGTTCGTGCCGATGGCCTTCTTCGGCGGCTCGGTCGGCGTCATCTATCGCCAGTTCTCCGTCACCATCGTCTCGGCGATGGCGCTGTCGGTGCTGGTCGCCCTGATCCTGACGCCGGCGCTCTGCGCCACCATCCTGCGCGTCACCCCGGATCACGCCACCCAGAAGGGCCTGTTCGGCTGGTTCAACCGCGTCTTCGACCGCACCACCGAAGGCTATCGCAAGACCACCGGCGGCGTGCTGGCACGCCCCCGCCGCTTCCTCGCCGTCTTCGTGCTGCTGGTCGTCGGCATCGGCCTGTCGTTCACCCGCCTGCCCTCCTCGTTCCTCCCGGAAGAGGACCAGGGCATCCTGATCACCATGGTCAACCTGCCGGTCGGCGCCACCCAGGACCGCACCGAGCGGGTGCTCAAGGAGGTCGCCGACCACTTCCTGCAGAACGAGAAGGAAGCGGTCGAGGGCGTCATGACCGTCTCCGGCTTCTCCTTCATGGGCCAGGGTCAGAACGTCGGCCTCGCCTTCGTCCGCCTCAAGGACTTCGCCCTGCGCAAGCGCGCCGACCTCGCCGCCCGGGTGATCGCCGGCCGCGCCATGGGCCGCTTCATGCGGATCCGCGACGCCCAGGTCTTCGCCCTGACGCCGCCGGCGATCCAGTGCATGGGCTCGTCGTCGGGCTTCGACTTCTACCTCCAGGACACCACCGGCGCCGGCCACGAGAAGCTGATCGAGATGCGCAACCGCATCCTCGGCGGCGCCGCCAAGAGCCCGCTGTTGTTCGGCACCCGCCCGAACGGCCAGGAGGACACCCCGCAGTTCGCCATCGACGTCGACCAGGAGAAGGCGAGCGCCCTCGGCGTCTCGCTCTCCGACATCGACACCACCCTCTCCACCGCCTGGGGCTCGGCCTACGTCAACGACTTCATCGACCGCGGTCGTGTGAAGTCGGTCTATCTGCAGGGCGAGGCCTCCTTCCGCATGCAGCCCAACGACCTCGATCGCTGGTACGTGCGCAACGGCGACGGCACCATGGTGCCCTTCGCCTCGCTGCTCTCGACCCGCTGGACCTACGGTTCGCCGCGGCTCGAGCGCTACAACGGGCAGGCGGCGGTGGAGATCCAGGGTTCGGCCGCCACCGGCGTCTCCTCCGGCACCGCGATGGACGAGATCGACCGGCTGGTCGCCGAACTGCCCCCCGGCTACGGCCACGAATGGACCGGCCTGTCGGCTCAGGAGCGGCTCTCCGGCAATCAGGCGACCGCGCTCTATCTGATCTCGGCCCTGGTGGTGTTCCTGGCGCTCGCCGCCCTCTACGAGAGCTGGTCGATCCCCTTCGCGGTGATGTTGGCGGTCCCCGTCGGCATCTTCGGCGCCCTCGCCGCCGCCCTGCTGTTCGGCCAGAACAACGACGTCTACTTCAAGGTCGGCCTCCTCACCACCATCGGTCTGACCGCCAAGAACGCCATCCTGATCGTCGAATTCGCCAAGGAACGGGAAGCCTCCGGCATCCCACTCGTCGAGGCGACGCTCCAGGCCGCCCGTCAGCGACTGCGGCCGATCCTGATGACCTCCTTCGCCTTCATCCTCGGCGTGACGCCGTTGGCGGTCGCCTCGGGCGCCGGCTCCGGCGCGCAGAACTCGATCGGCATCGGCGTGATGGGCGGCATGATCGCCGCGACGGTCCTCGGCCTGTTCTTCATTCCGCTCCTCTTCGTCACCGTGCGCCGGCTCTTCCCCGGATCGTCCGCCGCGAGGCGCGAGGTTTCTCCGACATGACGCTTTCCCTGCTCCACCCTGCCGCCGACGCTCCCCGCCCCGTCCCGCTCCGACGGAAAGGCCGCTGGGCGGCGAGCTCCGCGGTCCTCGCCGGCCTGCTGCTGCTCGGCGGCTGCGCCGTCGGGCCGGACTACGCGACGCCGGAGGCGACCGGTCTGCCGGCCCACTGGCATCGCGCCGCCGAGAGCAAGTCGGTCACCACCGAGGCGCTCGGCGAATGGTGGCGCGATCTCGGCGACAAGCGGCTCGATCGGCTGATGGCCGACGCGGTCGAGGGCAATCTCGACGTCGCCACCGCCAAGGCGAAGATCCGCGAAGCCCGCGCCCTGCGCCGCGAAGCGATCGGCGGACTGCTGCCGAGCGTCGACGGGTCCGCCTCGGCGACCCGGCTCCAGTCGACCTCTGCCTCGACGTCCACCGGCTCGCGGGTCTCCAACCTGTTCCAGGCCGGCTTCGACGCCAGCTGGGAGCTCGACCTCTTCGGCGCCAACGCCCGCTCGCTGGAAGCCGCGTCGGCGAACGTCGCGGCGAGCGAGGCCGATCTCGATTCGACCCTGCTGACCCTGGTCGGCGACGTCGCGTCCTACTACACCGAGGCGCGCGGCTATCAGGCCCGCATCGCGCTCGCCCGCCGCACCGCCAAGTCGCAGCGCGAGACCGCGGCGCTGACCCGGACCAAGTTCGAGACCGGCTCGGCGTCGGCGGTCGACAGCTCCAAGGCGGACGCCCAGGCGGCCTCCACCGAGGCGGAGATCCCCAGCCTCGAGGCCGCCTTCGCCCAGACCGTCCATCGCCTGTCGATCCTGACCGGCCGCGAGCCGGGCGCCCTCGCCCGCGAGATGGCCGCCGGCGGCCCGATCCCGGCGCCGCGCCACCGTCTGCCCACCGGCGTGCCCGCCGACGTCCTGACCGATCGGCCGGACGTCCGCGCCGCCGAGCGCCGCCTCGCCCAGGCGACGGCGCAGGTCGGCGCGAAGGAGGCGGCGCTCTACCCGAGCGTCTCGCTCACCGGTTCGATCTCGACCTCGGCCACCCGCGTCGGCGATCTCGGCAAGGCCTCGACGATCGCCTGGTCGTGGGGTCCGTCGGTGTCGGTGCCGTTCTTCCAGGGCGGCGCCCTGGTCGCCGCCCGCGACGCCGCCGAAGCGTCGCGCGACCAGTCCTTCGTCGCCTGGAAGGCGAGCGTCCTGACCGCGCTCGAGGACGTCGAGAACGCGCTGGTCTCGCTCTCCAAGGAGCGCACCCGCGCCCGCAGCCTTTCCGAGGCGGCGGCGCAGTATCGTCAGGCCGCCACCCTGTCGCGAGTGCTCTATCAGACCGGCTCGGCGAGCTTCCTCGACGTCCTCGACGCCGAGCGCTCGCTCTACACCGCCGAGGACACGCTGCTGCAGAGCCGCGTCGCCATCACCACCGACCACATCGCCCTCGCCAAGGCGCTCGGCGGCGGCTGGCGGCGCCCGGTCGATCCGACCCCGCCGCTGGTGGTCGACACCGGCACCGGACCGCATCTGCGTCCGCTGCCGTCGTCGTCGGAGAAGTGACCGGCCGCCGCGCGGGCACCTCCGCGCGGCCCCTCGACTACGCCGCCGGACACCGGCGACGCGCGCCGACGGCAGCGGGAGCCTCGCCACACCATGGTCTCGCCGACATCGCCCGACGGTGCACCGAAAGAGGCGAGCGGGACCGGGCCGCGACGGGCGGACCGCGCCCCGACCCGCGCCTGGATCCGGATGGTCGGCGTCTTCTGCGCCGTCTTCGTCCCGGTCTATTTCGGGGCGGGCTTCCTCGCCGCGATCTCCGGGCGGGCACGCGTCCTCGACTTGCCGTTCGAGAACGACCTCCCGCTCGTGCCGTGGATGATCTGGCCTTATCTGTCGGTGGGGATGTTCTTCCTGCTGCCGCTCGCCCATCTCCGGGCCGACGAGATCGACCGGCTGACCCGCCGCATGGTCGCCACGATCCTGTTCGCCGGCGTCGTCTTCGTCGTCTTGCCGCAGCGGAACCTGTTTCCACCGCCCCACGTCGAGGGGCTCGAGGCGCCGCTCTTCGCCCTGCTCGATGCCGTCGACACGCCGCACGACCTCGCCCCGTCGCTGCACGTGGCGATCACCGCGCTGATCGTCGCGGCGGTGGCGCGCCGGGCGCCGACGGTGCTCGTCGTCGTCTACGCGGCGTGGTTCGCGCTGCTGACGGCCTCGACGGTGATGACCCATCGCCACCACCTGATCGACGTCGCGACTGGTCTGATGCTGGCGCTCGCGGTGAACGCGGTCAGGCCGCGCGGCGACGGCGTCCGAACACCCAGCCGCCGATGAAGCCGAGGACGACGCCGAGCGCCACCCCGCCGGCGGCGAACCAGACGACGCTCTTCTCGATCGCCGCGAGCACCGGATTGTCGAGATAGTTCACGCCCATGTGGATCGCCTCGATCTTCCAGGCGCCGTTTTCCTCGCTCGCCACCGCGGTCCACCGCCCGGCGACGTCGAAGGTCCGCCCGTCGGCGAGCTCGAAATGTTCCCGGGTCGGCCCCTGCGCGATCGCGTAGCGACCTTCGCGGATGCGGGCGAAGTCGTCGGCCTCGGCGGCGAAGCGGATCGTCTTCATCCGCAGCACCGGCCGCGTGTAGAGATCCTCGAAGGCGGCCTTCAACTTTTCGAAGTCGGTGAAGGTTTGCTGCGTCTCGATCGTCGACACGAAAGGCTCGGCGAGGATCCGCCGGGCGGTGGCGTAGTCGCGGTCGTCGACGACGCGGACGGCATCGGCCATCAGTCGCCGCAGCGCGTCGTGATCGGCCGGTGTGCCGGTGGTCTGGGCCGACGCCGGACCGGCCGCGAGCAGTCCTGCGACGAGAGCGAGACGGGCGAGAAGGCGGGACATCGGCGAAATCTCCTCGTTCGGATCAGTCGGCATCGGCGAATGGGGTGAGCGGGCGATCGAGCGGGTGCGGCCCGGGCCCCGGCGGTGCGGGACGCGAGCCGAGCCACAGCCGCGCCCACAGCGGCCAGAAACCAGGACGCGGATCCTCCGGCCGCACCTCGCCCGGCAGGTGGAGCCACGGCACGTCGGGCCGGCGATGGTGGGCGAGGTGGAGGTTGTAGTTGAGGAAGAGCGCCTGCGAGAGCGGCGTGAAACGCAGGTTCCACGCCCCTTCGATCACGTCGCGCGGGGCGCCGGCGTGGTCGGTGTACTGAACCGACGACCAGTTCAGCCCGAACGCCCACCAGCACACGATCCAAGTGGTGACATCGAGCCCGAGACCGGTGACGATCGCCGTCTGGATCGCCACCGTCGCCAGCCCCTGCGGCCACACCCGCCGGATCGGCAGGGCCGCGATGTCGCGCACGAAGGGGCGAAATCCCCACCACCGCGCCGGTCCGTCCTGGAAGCCACGGGCTCGAAACAGCCACGGGCAGAGCATGTAGAAGCTCATCGCCACCGGGATGATCGCCCAATAGAAGCCGGTCAGCAGGCAATAGATCCAATAGGTCTTCAGCCAGCGCGACTGGTGCGGCAGGTGGCAGTCGTAGAGCTCCTCGTCGGTGCGGTTACGGTTATGGTGGCCGAGATGGCTGACCCGCTGCACGGCGAAGATGGTCGGGAAGAAGGCGGCGCAGACGACGCCGGCCGCTTCGTTGAGCCGCCGATCGGGGTGCAAGATCCCGTGCACCGCCTCGTGATGCAGCGAGAAGATCGTGTTGTTGGTGAACGAAAATGCGAGCGCGGCGAGCGCCGTGACCCACCACGCCTCGGCGCGGACGGCTACCGCGAGCGCCCCCAGCGAGGCGAGACTCGCGGCGGCGAGGATCGCCAGATTGAGCCGGCCGGGGATCGGGTGAGCCGACGCGCCGTCGATCGCCGTCATGCGCCGTCCTCCGTGGCGGCGGCGCGCTCGCGCGGCCACACCGCGCCATCGACACCTTCGCGCGGCCACACCGCGCCGGGACCGAGCCGGCGGCCGATCGGCAACGTCGCGCCACGCCGCAGCACCGCGCCGGGGCCGAGGCCGCAGCCGGCACCGACCAGCGCCCCCGCCTCGACCCGCGGCGCGGCGACGATCACCGCCCAACCGCCGTCCGCCGCGCGTACCCCGGCATGCCCGGCGAGCGTCGCGGCAAAGCCGAGGACCGCTCCCGCCTCGACCTCGACCAGCGGCCGATCGAGGATGCGGACACCGGGTGCCACGAAAGCGCGCGGGCTGAGCCGTCCGCCCCACAGCGCGATCCATGCCGCATGGAGCCACGGCACCAGCCGCAACCCCTCCTCGAGCGCCGGCAGGCGGGCGAACAGCATTTGCCATTGCTGCGACAGCCACCACACCCGATAGGCCGCGTCGGTCTGGCGCAACTCGCCGCCGGGCCGGCCGAAGACGGCGAAGGAGAGCCGCACCGCGAGCGGCGGCACGAGATAGACGATCGCCACGGCCGCGCCGAGCCGCGCGCCGAGCCCGTCGAAGCCGGCGAGGACGACCCACGTCCCGAGGACGAGATGAGCGA
>JAAYVT010000679.1 GCA_012517025.1 Phyllobacteriaceae bacterium
ACCCAGTCGACCACGCGGGCGTTCTCGTCGATGCGGGCGTAGGCGTCGCGCAGTTCCTCGGCGCGGACGTCGGAGCGACCGTCGACGGCGCTCAGGCGCTGGCGATCGTCGTCGCGGACCCGGCGGGCTTCGTTCCAGAACGGTCCGACCAGCTCGGTGTCGGCGCGCATGTCGGTCATCAGCCGGCTCCAGCGCGCCTCGCTGGAACGGAATTCGTCGCGGCGGAGGTAGGCGTAGTAGCCGGCCGGGTCGAAGCGCGAGTCGATCTCCGGCAGAATGCGGGTGCGCTCGCCCTCGACCAGCAGGTGGCCGTACCAGTCGCGCGCGTGCGGGGCACGGACGATCGCCCAGGCGCGATCGCGCAGCGTCCCCTCGCGGTCGGTGCGGTTGAAGTCGGAGACCAGTTCGTCGCGGCCGTGGCGGGCGATCATGCCGCCGAGCCAGGGCTTGATCTCGTCGTCGATGCTGTTCGGCCGAGCACGACCGAAATCGCCGGTCTCGCGGCCGCAGCCGGAGAGCGCCAGGCCGAAAAGAACGGCGACGAGGATCGGGCGGGCGAGGACCGTCATGCCGAGCGCCCTCCCCGGCGCCTCTGGGTCACGTCGCGTGGCGTCCGCGCGGCGGGCGGCGTGGCGGTTCGCGCGGACCGACCGGTGGGGTCTCCCCCCAGTGTTCGATGCGAACACCGGTGAAGAGGGCGATTTCGCCGCGACGATCAGACCCGCCGCGAGGGCGGAGCGACGGCGGGCGGCGGACGGCCGTCAGAACCACGACGTCTCCCATCGATCTCTCCTCTCGATCGACCTCGAGGCGGGAGGGCGCGACCGACGCCCGGAGGCGGCGGCGCTCGGCGAGAACGCGAGCGGCTCCGACCGACCGCTCTCGGAGATTCCTGCGCGATCATGGTTAACGGACCGTTAACCCGTTGCTCGGATACTGGCGAAAGCCCTCCCCGTTTCCCGCTTTTCGCGAGAACCGACATGCCCTCCGAGAAGACCGATCCCCGCGCCGAAGACCTCACGCCCACGCGCCGTCCGCCGCGCGACGTTCTCGGTGACGCGATCGATCTCTATCTGCGGGCACCGAGCCACGAGAAGAGCGAGATTCGCGCCTTCGCGGCGCTGGTCGACGGCCTGCTCGACGACGCCTCGGCGATCGAGCGTCGGCGGATCGCGCTGGCGCTGGCGCCGCGCGCCGACACGCCGCCGGAGATCGCGCGGCGCCTGGCCACCGATTCGATCGAGATCGCCGAACAGATGATCGAGCGCTCGCCGGTGCTGACCTCGACCGATCTGGTCGAGATCATGCGGTGCGGCCCGGCGCACGTCGGCTGCGTCGGCCGACGCCTCGATCTCGCCCCCGACGTCGCCGCCGTTCTGATCGACAACGCGGTGGCGCGCCCCGACTCCCCGCCGGTCGTCGCCGGCACCCGTCGCCGCAGCGACCGCTCGGCGACGATCCCGCCGGCACCGGCCGTCGCCGACGCCGCACCGACGTCGGTCGCCGCGCCCGATCTGCCGCCGCCGATGTTCCGGGTCCCGGTGCGCGAGACGCCGCCGGCCGGCACCGAGGCGAAGACCGCGGCCGCGCCCGTGACGGAGCCGCCG
>JAAYVT010000680.1 GCA_012517025.1 Phyllobacteriaceae bacterium
ATAGGCGAGCGCGGTGAGACCGAAGAGACGCAGATAGTCGACGGAGGCCGCACCGGCCTCGTCGGGCTTGGCGAGCGACACGCGGGCGACCTGACCGGTCGCCTGCTGCAGGCGGACGAAGGCCTTGGCGAGCGGCTGGACGAACTCGCCCATCGCCTCGTCTTCCACCTTGGCGGCGACGTATTCACTGACCGGGTGGAAGAAGCGGCGCAGCAGACGGCCCGCCCCTTCCGGCATCTTGCGGCCGACGAGGTCGAGCGCCTGGACGCCGTTGGTGCCTTCGTAGATCTGCGCAATGCGTGCGTCACGCACGTATTGCTCCTGGCCGTGCTCGCGGATGTAGCCGTGGCCGCCGAACACCTGGACGCCGAGGTTGGCGACCTCGGAGCCGAGATCGGTCATCAGCGCCTTGACGATCGGCGTCATCACCGAGACGAAGTCCTCGTTCTCGGCGCGGACCGCCGGATCGGGGTGCTTCTTCGACAGATCGAGGGCCTTGGCCACCCACACCGCCAGCGCCCGGCAGCCTTCCATGAAGGCCTTCTGGGTCAGCAGCATGCGGCGCACGTCGGGATGCACGATGATCGGATCGGCCGCCTTCTCCGGGTACTTGGCGCCGGAGAGCGAACGCATCTGGATGCGCTCCTTGGCGTAGATCACCGCGTTCTGGCGCGACGCCTCGCCGAGGCCAAGGCCCTGGACACCGACCGCCAGACGCTCGGTGTTCATCATCGCGAACATCGCGCGCAGGCCCTTGTGCGGCTCGCCGATCAGCCAGCCCTTGGCGCCGTCGAAGTTCATCACGCAGGTGGCCGAGGCCTTGATGCCCATCTTGTGCTCGATCGAGCCGCAGGCGACCGCGTTGCGGGCGCCGAGGGAGCCGTCTTCGCCGACGAAGTATTTCGGCACCAGGAACAGCGAGATGCCCTTCACGCCCTTCGGGCCGCCGGGGATCTTGGCCAACACCAGATGCAGGATGTTCTCGGTCAGGTCGTGCTCGCCGGCCGAGATGAAGATCTTGGTGCCGGTGATGGCGTAGGAGCCGTCCTCTTGCGGGATCGCGGCGGTGCGCAGCAGGCCGAGATCGGTGCCGCAGTGCGGCTCGGTCAGGCACATGGTGCCGGCCCAGGTGCCGTCGACGAGCTTCGGCAGGTATTTTTCCTTCAGCGCGTCGGAGCCGTGGGTCGACAGCGACACGTAGGCGCCGTGGCTGAGGCCGGGATACATGCCGAAGGACAGGTTCGAGGAGCAGATCATCTCCTCGACCAGGATGTTGACGGCGGCCGGCATCCCCTGCCCGCCGTAGGCGGGATCGCAGGAGATCGAGGTCCACCCGCCTTCACGGAAGAGGGTGTAGGCCTCCTTGAAGCCCTTCGGAGTGCGGACGACGCCGTTCTCGAAGGTGCAGCCTTCCTCGTCGCCGGAGCGATTGAGGGGGTGGAGGACCTCCTCGCAGAGCTTGGCGGCCTCGTCGAGGACGGGGTCGATCAGATCGCGGGTGAATTCCTCGTAGCCGGGCAGAGTGGCGAGCTCGTCGCCACCGAAGACGTCGTAGAGGCAGAAGCGCATGTCGCGCAGAGGGGCCTGATAGCTGGGCATCGGTGTCTCTCCCGCCTGATCAGTTGCGCAGCGGCTTGCCGGTCATCAGCATGTGCTCGATGCGGGCCAGCGTGCCGGGGGTCTTCACGAGAGCCATGAAGGCCTCGCGCTCGAGATCGAAGAGATCGTCCTCGGTGAGTTCGATCAGCATGTCGGTGTCGGCGCCGGTCAGCACCTTCGCCACCGCATCCGAGACGACGCGGTCGTAGTCGGTCGCCTTGCCTTGACGCCAGAAGCCGTCGACGGCGAGCTTCAAGGCCGCAGCGGCCGAGGGGCCGGGGAGGCGGAAGGTCGGCGGTTCCGGCGGCTGATAGCCCTCGACCATCGACAGCGCCTTGGCCTTGGCGTCGGCGAGCAGACGGTAGCGGTTCATGGTGATGCCGTCGGCGGGACGCAGGATCTGCATCTCCTTGGCCTCCGCCGCCGACTTCGCCACCTTGGCGGTCGAGATCATCTCGAACACCTGAGCGAGCACCGGCATCGGCCCCTTCGGCATCTTCGGCACCTTGGACCAGCGGGCGAGCATCTCCTTGCAGCCGCCCCAACCGGGGATGAGACCGACGCCGACCTCGACGAGACCGGCATAGGTCTCGGCATGGGCCTGGATGGCGTCGGAATGCAGCAGGATCTCGCAGCCGCCGCCGAGCGCCATGCCGGCGGGCGCGGCGACGACCGGGAACGGCGCGTATTTCAACGCCTTGTAGGTCTGCTGACCCGAGGCGATCAGGTTCTCGATCTCCGGCCAAGCGGCGATGTTCGCCGCGAACAGGGCGAGGCCGAGATTGGCGCCGACCGAGAACTGCGAGCCCTCGTTGTAGATCACCAGCGCCTTGAAGTCCTTCTTCACCTTGGCGATGGACTTCTGCAGGAGCGAAATGATGTCGGGGTCGAGGGAGTTCATCTTGGAGGCGAACTCGAAGCAGGCGACACCGTCGCCGACGTCCCAGAGGCTCGCGGAGCCGTTCTTCAACACCGGCTGCGAGCGCAGCTTGACGTCGGCGAGCATGAGCACGCCCTCGGGGCGGGTCATGACGTTGTGATGGCCGTCGAGTTCCAGCGCTTCGCGCTTGCCGTCGACGATCTGGTAGAAGGGCTTGCCGGCGGCGGTCTTCAGGATCGGAGCGACCGGAAGCCCCGAGGCCTCGAGCCGGCTCACGAACTCGGCGGTGCCGATGTCGTCGATCAGCTCGAACGGACCCTTCTTCCAGTTGTAGCCGAGGCGCATCGCCTCGTCGAAGGCCTCGATCTCGTCGGCGGCGTCGCCGACCAGCAGCGCGGCGTAAGCGAGGGTGCGCCCCATCACCGCCCAGGCGTAGCGGCCGGCCTCGCTGTCGTGGTCGAACAGCTTGGCGAGCGACTTGCCGCCGGCCTTGACGGCTTCGACGTCGGCCTTCTTGGTCACCCGGTATTCGCCGGTGACGAGGTCGATCGTCTCCTTGCGCTTCCCCTTCTCGCGGTTGATCCGGTAGAAGCCGCCCTTCCCCTTGCGGCCGGTGTAGCCGTCCGCGATCATCTTCTCGATCAGCGGCGAGGGCCGATACTGCTCGTGGAACATGTCGGTCGCCGGCAGAGTGGCGGCGAGGGACGCGTTGACGTGTGGCATCAGGTCGAGGCCGACGAGGTCGAGCAGGCCGAAGACGCCGGTCTTCGGAATGCCGAACGGACGGCCGATGATCTGATCGACGTCCTCGACGTCCATCCCGCGGTCGAAGGCCTCGACCACCGCCGCCTGCATCCACATCACGCCGAGGCGGTTGGCGATGAAGCCGGGGCGGTCCTTGCACGGCACGATCGACTTGCCGAGCTTGACGTCGCCGAAGCGGGAGACGTCGGCGATGGCGCCGGCGCGGGTCTTCTCCCCCTTCACCACCTCGAGCAACCGCATGTAGCGCGGCGGATTGAAGAAGTGGGTGATGCAGAAGTCGGCGTCGAAGGCGTCGGAGAGGCCTTCGGTCAGCGCGGCGAGCGGGATCGTCGAGGTGTTCGACGACACGATCGAACCGGGCTTCCTGACCGCGTCGATCTTCGCATAGAGCGCCTGCTTGACGTCGAGCCGCTCGACGACGGCCTCGACGATCCAATCGCAATCGGCGAGGAGGGCGAGATCGTCCTCGACGTTGCCGACGGTGACGAGCTTGGCCGCCGCCTTCGACATGAAGGCGGCCGGCTCGGTCTTCAGCATCTTCTCGACCGCGCCGCGGGCGATCGCCGAACGGTCCCCGCCCTCGGGCAGGTTCCGCGGCACGATGTCGAGCAGCACCACGGGGGTGCCGGAGTTGGCGACCTGGGCGGCGATCCCCGCGCCCATGACGCCGGCGCCGATCACGGCGACCTTGGCGATGTCTGCCATCACAGCGCCTCCAGGATGGTGGCGATGCCCTGGCCGCCGCCGATGCACTGGGTGGCGAGGCCGAGCTTCTTGCCCTCGCGCTTCATCAGCGAGGCGGTCTTGCCGACGATGCGGGCGCCGGTGGCGCCGAGCGGGTGGCCGAGGGCGATGGCGCCGCCGTCGAGGTTGACCTTCTCCGGGTCGAGGCCGAGGTCGCGCATGCAGGCGAGCGCCTGAGAGGCGAAGGCCTCGTTGAGTTCGACCACGTCGATCGACTTGACGTCGATGCCGGCGCGGGCGGCGGCCTTGAGCGAGGCGCCGACCGGGCCGATGCCCATGATCTCCGGGTCGCAACCGGAGACGGCGATCGACTTGATCGCGGCGAGCGGCTCGAGCCCGTGCTTCTCGGCGTAGTCGAGCGAGCAGATCAGGGTCGCCGAGGCGCCGTCGGTCAGGGGCGAGGAGGTGCCGGCGGTGACGACGCCGTCGGTCTTGAAGGCGGGCTTCAGCGAAGCGAGACCCTCGAGCGTGGTCTCGGCGCGGATGCAGCCGTCGACCGAGACGACCTTGCCCTTCTTGTCGGTGATCGGGACGATCTCGTCGACGAACTTGCCGCTCGCGCGGGCGGCATCGGCCTTCTTCTGCGAGGCGACCGCGAAGGCCTCCTGCTCGGCGCGCGAGATGCCCCAACGCGCCGCGACGTTCTCGGCGGTATCGCCCATGCCCATGTAGGCGCCCGGCATGTCGACGGCGAAATCCGGATCGGGCAGGACGTTGTAGCCCATCATCGGCACGCGGCTCATCGACTCGATGCCGGCGCAGACGAAGACCTCGCCCGCGCCCATCTGGACGGCGCCGGCGGCGGAATGGATCGCCTGCATCGAGGAGCCGCAGAAGCGGTTGATGGTCTGGCCGGCGACCGACTTCGGCAGACCGGCCATCAGGCCGACGATGCGGGCGAGGTTGAGGCCCTGCTCACCTTCCGGGAAGGCGCAGCCGAGCAGCAGATCCTCGAGATCGTCGACCTTCACGCCGGTGCGGGCGACGAGGGCGGCCACCGTCTGAGCGGCGAGGCGATCGGGGCGGACGAACGCGAGTTCGCCCTTCTTGGCGAGCGTGAACGGCGAACGGGCGTAACCCGCGACGACGACCTTCTTCATCGACGTGTCTCCTGGGGGGAATTCTCGTAAGAAATCTGTCCGGCGGAGACGCGCGTCGAGCGGGGGAGCGAGAGGCTCCCTCCGGTCAGACCTGTTCCACCGAAAGTCCGCGGCTGGCGAGCGTGTCGAGGCTGACGCGCTCGATGTCCTTCAGCTCCTGGAGCGTGGTCTTGACCGCCTGCAGCTGGCCCTCCAACTGGGTGATGCGCTCGCGCGCCTTCTTCACCAGGTGTTGGAGCTGCTCCGACTGGGTGGTGTCGACCACGTAGAGATCCAAGTATTCCTTGATGTCGCGCAGCGAGAAGCCGAGCTGCTTGCCGCGCAGAATCAGAATCATCCGCGCCCGGTCGCGATGGGTGTAGACGCGGGTGTTGCCGGCGCGCTGGGGCGAGATCAGCCCCTGATCCTCGTAGAAGCGAATCGTGCGCGGCGTGACACCGAGATCGCGGGCCAGTTCCGTGACCGAAAAGATCTTGTCCATGGGAAGAAAGCTCCGCGAGAGGCAAGCGACGACAGCGAGGGCTGGATATTGCCCTATACGTCACTTTGATGTCACGCGAAATCGTCATCGAACGTCTCGTGCCTTCGTCCACATTTCGGCTTCGGGGCCTCCGCGCCCGAACGCGGCGCGGTGGATCGGGCTCGGCTCCGCCGAGCACGGGGCGCGGCGGGTGCCGCGAGGCGGGGCGGGGCGAACCGCCGTCCCGCCCGGTCGCTCAGCCCGGATCGGAGAGATCCACGCGGTCGAGCGTGTCGCGCGCGATCACCTCGGCGATCAGTTCCTTCTTCGACAGCTTGCCGACCAGGGTCTTGGGCAAAGCGTCGCGAATCTCGATCGCCTTGGGCATCTCGATCTTGGAGACCCAGCCGGCCATGTGGGCCATCAGGTCCGCTTCCGTCACATTCTCGTTCGCCCGCAGCTTGACGAAGGCGAGCGGCGCCTGTCCGCGATATTTGTCGGCGACGCCGATGACGGTCGCCTCCTCGACCGCGGGGTGCTGGTAGAGCGCCTCCTCCAACACCCGCGGATAGAC
>JAAYVT010000681.1 GCA_012517025.1 Phyllobacteriaceae bacterium
ACGTGCTGAAGACCAAAATCGACACCCGCTCGGCCGAATTCGCCGCCAACCGCGCCGCCATGCGCGCCGCCGTCGACGATCTCGCCGCCAAGGCCGAGGCCGTGCGCCAGGGCGGCGGCGCGGCGGCCAGCGCCCGCCACAAGGCGCGCGGCAAGCTGCTCGCCCGCGAGCGCGTCGACCACCTCCTCGACCCCGGCGCGCCGTTCCTGGAGATCGGCCAACTCGCCGCGAACGGCCTCTACGACGACGACGCCCCGAGCGCCGGAGTGGTCGCCGGAATCGGTCGCGTCGCCGGTGTCGAATGCATGATCGTTGCAAATGATGCCACCGTGAAGGGCGGCACCTACTATCCGCTGACGGTCAAGAAGCACCTGCGCGCCCAGGAGATCGCCGAGGAGAACCATCTCCCCTGCATCTATCTGGTCGACAGCGGCGGCGCCTTCCTGCCCAAGCAGGACGAGGTCTTCCCCGACCGCGATCACTTCGGTCGGATCTTCTTCAATCAGGCCAACATGTCGGCGAAGGGCATCCCGCAGATCGCGGCGGTGATGGGGTCTTGCACCGCCGGCGGCGCCTATGTGCCGGCGATGTCGGACGAGACCATCATCGTCCGCAATCAGGGCACCATCTTCCTCGGCGGCCCGCCCCTGGTGCGCGCCGCCACCGGCGAGGTGGTGACGGCGGAGGATCTCGGCGGCGCCGACGTCCACACCCGCTTGTCCGGCGTCGCCGACCACTTGGCGGAAAACGACGCCCATGCGCTGGCGATCGCCCGCCGCATCGTCGGAAATCTCAATCGGGCGAAGCCGACCGGCCCCGTTCTCTCCGGCGGCGAGGAACCGCTCTACGACCCGGAGGAGATCTGGGGCATCATCCCGGCCGACACCCGCCACCACTACGACGTGCGCGAGATCATCGCCCGCATCGTCGACGGCTCGCGCTTCGACGAGTTCAAGGCGCGCTACGGCACCACGCTGGTGACCGGCTTCGCCCACCTCTACGGGCAGCCGGTCGGCATCGTCGCCAACAACGGCATCTTGTTCGGCGAATCGGCCCAGAAGGGCGCCCATTTCGTCGAGCTCTGCGCCCAACGCTCGATCCCGCTGGTGTTCCTGCAGAACATCACCGGCTTCATGGTCGGCCGGAAGTACGAGAACGGCGGCATCGCCAAGGACGGCGCCAAGATGGTGACCGCCGTCTCCACCGTCCAGGTGCCGAAGATCACCATGCTGATCGGCGGCTCCTTCGGCGCCGGCAACTACGGCATGTGCGGTCGCGCCTATTCGCCGCGTTTCCTGTGGACCTGGCCGAACAGCCGCATCTCGGTGATGGGCGGCGAACAGGCGGCGAGCGTCCTCGCCCGCGTCCGCCGCGACGCGTTGGAGGCCAAGGGCGAGACCTGGGGCACCGACGAGGAAGACGCCTTCAAGGCGCCGATCCGCGCCCAATACGAGACCCAGGGCCACCCGTATTACGCCACCGCGCGCCTCTGGGACGACGGCATCGTCGACCCGGCGCAGAGCCGCCGCGTCCTCGGCCTGTCGCTCGCCGCCAGCCTCAACGCCCCGCAGCGCGAGACGCGCTTCGGCCTCTTCCGGATGTGAGGCCCGCCATGTTCGAAACCCTCGAGATCGAGAGAGACGGCGCCGTCGCCACCGTCTGGATGAACCGCCCCGAACGCCACAACGCCTTCAACGCGCGGGTGATCGGTGAACTCACCGAGGCCTTCGCGACGCTGGGCGCCGACGCCTCGGTCCGCGTCGTCGTGCTCGCCGGGCGCGGCAAGAGCTTTTCCGCCGGCGCCGACCTCGAATGGATGAAGGCGGCCGGCGAAGCGTCCTTCGAGGACAACCTCGCCGACGCCCGCCGCCTCGCGGCGATGTTGCGGACGATCGGCGAATGCCCGAAGCCGACCGTCGCCCGCGTCC
>JAAYVT010000682.1 GCA_012517025.1 Phyllobacteriaceae bacterium
GCTCTCCGGGATGCCGGCCTCGAAGGTGTCGTCGCCGCGGACGATCGCCTCGTAGACCTTGGTGCGGCCGGCCACGTCGTCCGACTTCACCGTCAGCATCTCCTGCAGCGTGTAGGCCGCACCGTAGGCTTCGAGCGCCCACACCTCCATTTCGCCGAAGCGCTGGCCGCCGAACTGCGCCTTGCCGCCCAGCGGCTGCTGGGTGACGAGCGAGTAGGGACCGATCGAACGAGCATGGATCTTGTCGTCGACCAGGTGGTGCAGCTTCAGCATGTAGATGTAGCCGACGGTCACCTTGCGATCGAAGGGCTCGCCGGTGCGGCCGTCGAACAGCGTCATCTGGCCCGAATGGGCGAGACCGGCGCGGTCGAGGGCCACCTCGATGTCGTGCTCCTTGGCACCGTCGAAGACCGGAGTGGCGATCGGGACACCCTTGCGGACGGTCTCGGCGAGGCGGACGACGGAGGCGTCGTCGTAGTCGCCGGGCTGCTCGCCCTTGATGTTGTCGCCGTAGATCTCGCCGATCTCCACCCGCAGCGGGCTGAGATCACCCGACTTGCGATAGGCGTCGAGCATCGCGTCGATCTTCTTGCCCATGCCGGCGCAAGCCCAGCCGAGATGGGTCTCGAGGATCTGTCCGACGTTCATGCGCGAAGGCACGCCGAGCGGGTTCAGCACGATGTCGACGTTGGTGCCGTCCTCGAGATAGGGCATGTCCTCGATCGGCATGATGCGAGAGACGACACCCTTGTTGCCGTGACGGCCGGCCATCTTGTCGCCGGGCTGGATCTTGCGCTTGATGGCGACGAAGACCTTGACCATCTTCATCACGCCGGGAGGCAGCTCGTCGCCGCGCTGCAGCTTCTCCACCTTGTCGATGAATCGCTGCTCGAGACGCTTGCGGCTCTCGTCGTACTGGCCGCGCAGGGCTTCGATCTCGCCCATCAGCTTCTCGTCGGCGACCGCGAACATCCACCACTGCGAGCGGGGATATTCCTCGATCAGCTCCTGGCTCAGGACCTGCTCCTTCTTGAAGCCCTTCGGGCCGGAAGACGCGGTCTTGCCGATCAGCATCTCAGTCAGGCGGCCGTAGACGTTGCGGTCGAGGATCGCCTGCTCGTCGTCGCGGTCCTTGGCGAGGCGCTCGATCTCCTCGCGCTCGATCGCCATGGCGCGCTCGTCCTTCTCGACGCCGTGTCGATTGAACACGCGCACCTCGACGATGGTGCCCTGGACGCCCGGCGGCACGCGCAGCGACGTGTCGCGCACGTCCGACGCCTTCTCGCCGAAGATCGCGCGCAGAAGCTTCTCTTCCGGCGTCATCGGGCTCTCGCCCTTCGGCGTGATCTTGCCGACCAGGATGTCGCCCGGACGGACTTCCGCGCCGATGTAGACGATGCCCGCCTCGTCGAGGTTCTTCAGAGCCTCTTCCGAGACGTTCGGGATGTCGCGGGTGATCTCTTCCGGACCGAGTTTGGTGTCGCGCGCCATCACCTCGAACTCTTCGAGATGGATGGAGGTGAACACGTCGTCCTTGACGATGTTCTCGGAAAGAAGGATCGAGTCCTCGTAGTTGTAGCCGTTCCACGGCATGAACGCGACGAGGACGTTGCGGCCGAGCGCCAGATCGCCGAGATCGGTCGAGGGACCGTCGGCGATGATGTCGCCCTTCTCGATGACGTCGCCGACACGCACCAGCGGACGCTGGTTGATGCAGGTCGACTGGTTCGAGCGCTGGAACTTCATCAGCCGATAGATGTCGACGCCGGACTTCGACGGGTCGAGGTCCTCGGTGGCGCGGATGACGATACGGGTGGCGTCCACCTGATCGACCACGCCGCCACGCCGCGAGGCGATCGCCGCGCCGGAATCACGGGCGACCACCGGTTCCATGCCGGTGCCGACGAACGGCGCCTCGGCGCGCACCAACGGCACGGCCTGACGCTGCATGTTGGAGCCCATCAGAGCGCGGTTGGCGTCGTCGTTCTCCAAGAACGGGATCAGCGCCGCGGCCACGGAGACCAACTGCTTCGGCGACACGTCCATGTAGTCGACGCGATCGACCGGCACCATCAGCGGCTCGCCGGCGTGACGGCAGACGATCAGCTCTTCGGTGAGCCGGTTGTCCTTGTCCATCACGGCGTTCGACTGAGCCACGTAGTGCTTGTACTCCTCGGTCGCCGACATGTAGACGACTTCCTCGGTCACCCGCCCGTCGCGCACCTTGCGATAGGGAGCTTCGATGAAGCCGTACTTGTTGACGCGCGCGAAGGTGGCGAGCGAGTTGATCAGACCGATGTTCGGGCCTTCCGGCGTCTCGATCGGGCACATGCGGCCGTAGTGGGTCGGGTGCACGTCGCGCACCTCGAAGCCGGCGCGCTCACGGGTCAGACCGCCCGGGCCGAGGGCCGAGAGACGACGCTTGTGCGTGATCTCGGAGAGCGGGTTGGTCTGGTCCATGAACTGCGACAGCTGCGAGGAGCCGAAGAACTCGCGCACCGCGGCGGCGGCCGGCTTGGCGTTGATCAGGTCCTGCGGCATGACGGTGTCGATCTCGACCGACGACATGCGCTCCTTGATCGCGCGCTCCATGCGCAGCAGGCCGACGCGATACTGATTCTCCATCAGCTCGCCGACCGAGCGGACGCGGCGGTTGCCGAGGTTGTCGATGTCGTCGATCTCGCCCTTGCCGTCGCGCAGGTCGACGAGGGTACGGATCACCTCGAGGATGTCCTGCTTGCGCAGGGTCCGCACGGTGTCGGCGACGTCGAGGTCGAGACGCATGTTCATCTTGACGCGACCGACGGCCGAAAGGTCGTAGCGCTCGGCGTCGAAGAACAGCGAATGGAACATCGCTTCCGCCGTCTCGATGGTCGGCGGCTCGCCCGGACGCATGACGCGGTAGATGTCGAACAGGGCCTCTTCGCGGCTCTCGTTCTTGTCGACGGCGAGGGTGTTGCGGATGTAGGCGCCGGTGTTGACGTGGTCGATGTCGAGGACAGGCAGCTCCAGATGACCGAGGTCGAGGATCTGGCGGATCAGCTTCTCCGTCAGTTCCTGGCCGGCCTCGGCGTGGATGAGACCCGTCTTCATGTCGACGACGTCTTCGGCCAGATATTGGCCGACGACGTCCTCGTCGGACACTTTGAGGGCCTTGAGGCCCTTCTCGGCGAGCTGCTTGGCGCCGCGCGCGGTCAGCTTCTTGCCGGCCTCGAGCACCACTTCGCCGGTGTCGGCGTCGACGAGGTCGGTGACGGCCTTGTAGCCGCGCATCCGCGCCGCGTCGTAGGGCACGCGCCAGGACGAGCCGGAGCGCTCGAAGGCGAGCTTGTTGTAGAAGGTGTCGAGGATGCCCTCGCCGTCCATGCCGAGCGCGAACAGCAGCGACGACACCGGAATCTTGCGGCGGCGGTCGATGCGCGCGTAGACGATGTCCTTGGCGTCGAACTCGATGTCGAGCCAGGACCCGCGATACGGGATGATGCGGGCGGCGAACAGGAGCTTGCCCGAGGCGTGGGTCTTGCCCTTGTCGTGGTCGAAGAACACGCCCGGCGAACGGTGCATCTGGGAGACGATGACGCGCTCGGTGCCGTTGACGATGAAGGTGCCGTTGTCGGTCATGAGCGGCATGTCGCCCATGAACACGTCCTGCTCCTTGATGTCCTTGACGGACTTGGCGCCGGTGTCCTCGTCGACGTCGAACACGATCAGCCGCAGCGTCACCTTGAGCGGCGCGGCGAAGGTCATGCCGCGCTGGCGGCACTCGTCGACGTCGTACTTGGGCGCCTCGAACTCGTAGCGCACGAACTCGAGCCGGGCCTTGCCCTGGAAATCGGTGATCGGAAACACCGACTTGAAGACGGACTGCAGTCCCTCGTCAGGACGACCGCCCTTCGGCTCGTCGACCTGCAGGAACTGGTCGTAGGACGCCTTCTGGACCTCGATGAGGTTGGGCATCGCCGCGACTTCTCGGATCGAACCGAAGAACTTGCGGACACGTCTACGACCGTTGAACGTCTGGGCCATTGTCGTCCTCGCTCGGGTTGACCGACGGCAATCCGGAGCACCCCTCGATCGGGGAAACCCGCACCGGATGCGGGATGCTCGGGAGCACCGTCGTCGCCCCCTCGACCTGTCACTTCGCACCGCGCCCGCCGCGTCACGTGATCGTCTCGATCACAACCGCAGATGACACGATTCTCTTCGTCTCGGCAGCCCCGACGAGGAAGTTCCCCATCAGCGCCGAAAATCCCGGGCCGCGAAGCCGCGACCCGGTATCGTTCTCGCAACGCGGGCGCAGTGCCCGCGTCGGATCACTTGAGCTCGACCTTGGCGCCGGCGCCTTCGAGCTGCTTCTTGATCTTCTCGGCCTCGTCCTTCGACACGGCTTCCTTGACCGCCTTCGGAGCGCCCTCGACCAGGTCCTTGGCTTCCTTGAGGCCGAGACCGGTGATCGCGCGCACTTCCTTGATCACGTTGATCTTGTTGGCGCCCGCTTCGACGAGCATGACGTTGAACTCGGTCTGCTCTTCGACCGGAGCGGCGGCGGCGGCCGGGCCGGCGGCGGCGGCGACGGCCACCGGCGCGGCGGCGGAGACGCCCCACTTCTCTTCGAGAGCCTTCACCAGCTCGGCGGCCTCGAGGATGGTCAGGGAGGACAGATCGTCCACGATCTTGGCGAGATCAGCCATTTTTCACTTCCTTCGAATGGTTCGAACAGTTTCGATTGACGATGCGAAGACGGCTCACGCCGCCTGGTCCTTGTCGGCGCGCGCCTGAATGACGCGAGCGAGCGCACCGGCCGGAGCGGCCAGAAC
>JAAYVT010000683.1 GCA_012517025.1 Phyllobacteriaceae bacterium
ACCGAGCCGCCGCCCGGCGCGCCGTCGGGCACCCGCCGGCGCCCGAGGTCGGCGTCGAGCCGGCCGCGTCGCGACGCCCGGTCGAACTCGGCCGCCACCGCCGCCGGATCGTAGGGCCGCGCGAACACCAGGTTCGCCCCGAGCACCCCGGCCTGGACCCGCTCCGAGCGCGTCTCCGCCGCCACCACGAACGCGCGCGGCAGGTCGCCGCGTCGCGGCAGGCACCGCAGCAGACGTTTGACCGTCGCCGCGTCGGAGAGATCGACGTCGACGATCAACGCCGTGGCGGAGAGATCGTCGATCCCCTCGATCGCCGAAAGCGGCACCGCATCGACCCGGAAATACGCCGACAACGCCGCCGTCAGCGGTTTCGCGTCGGTGCCGTCCGAGTGGATCGAGCGGAGGAGTTCGGGCATCGCGCGGTCCCGCCGAGAACGAACGCGACCGTGCCGTACGGAGGGCCCCCGGTTCGGTGCGGTCGACGATCTCGACTGTGCCGCCGCGGGGTTGAACGAACCGTTACGCAGTAACCTAAAGGAATGCAATTTCGGCGCGTTTTCGCGAGCGCTTCGCAATGTCGACCGCGTCGCGCCGGCCCGAAAACGACAACGCCGCGGAACGAGCCGCGGCGTCGGGAGATCGGATCGGGGGAAGTCGCTCTCAGTGGAGCGTGGCGCCGTTCCGCAGCCGGCTGATTTCGTCCTTGAGTTGCAGCTTGCGGCGCTTCATTTCCGCGATGGCGAGCGAGTCGCTGCTGGGATGGAGCGTGGCCTCTTTGATTTTGGTTTCCAGAGCAGCATGCCGCCGTTCGAGCTCCGCGAGATGCGATTCGATGGACATTGCTGATGCCTCCCTCGTTGGGACCTGACGTCTTCATCATGTCACGAAACCGGAAACGCGCAATGGCCCGGCCGCGATTCGTCGAGCCGGCAAACGACCGCGTGGTCGACGTTTTCTCCCCGGCCCCCACCGCATTCAACGAAAGTTGATTCGATTCGAACGCCCCCTCGCGACGTCGCGGCGGTCGCGCGCCGAGTCCCCTTTTTCTTCGCGATGATCTATCCTCCCCGGTGGAGGCGCGCCTCCACCCCGCTCCCCCGCCCGGCGGCGTCGGTCGCCGGACGTCCTCACGAAGTCGGTCGCCCATGACGGAAGACGAAGACAACTCCATTCGAGCCGAGCTCGTCCATCTGCGCCAAGAGCATCGGGATCTCGATTTCGCGATCGCGGCGCTGGTCGACAGCGGGCGCGGTGATCATCTGACCATCCAGCGTCTCAAGAAGAAGAAACTGTCGATCAAGGATCGCATCATTCTGCTCGAGGATCGTCTGGTCCCCGACATCATCGCCTGAGCCGACGTCCGTCGACGACGACCTTTCGTCGACTTGCATCGGCGCGCCGCTTCGCCTATACGGCGCGCTTTCCCGAAGGAATTCCCGAGAGAGGGCTCGATGGCCTCGTCTTCCCCCCCGGTCGCCGTCATCATGGGCAGCCAATCCGACTGGGAGACCATGCGCCACGCCGCCGAGACGCTCGCCGCTCTCGGCGTCGGCTTCGACGCCCGCATCGTCTCCGCCCACCGCACCCCCGACCGTCTCTACGACTTCGCCCACGGCGCCAAGGCGGCCGGCTTCAAGGTGATCGTGGCGGGGGCCGGCGGCGCCGCCCACCTGCCCGGCATGACCGCTGCGATGACGTCGCTGCCGGTGTTCGGCGTGCCGGTGGAGAGCCGGGCGCTGAAGGGCGAGGACAGTCTGTTGTCGATCGTCCAGATGCCGGCCGGCATCCCGGTCGGAACCCTGGCCATCGGCAAGGCCGGGGCGGTCAACGCCGCCCTCCTCGCCGCCGCCGTTCTCGCCCTTTCCGACGACGCCCTCGCCGACCGGCTCGAGGCGTGGCGCCGTCGCCAGACCGAGGCGGTCGCCGAGCGACCGGACGACCATGCCTGATCCCGATCCCGCCCGACCTCCCGTCCTGACCGTCGGCATTCTCGGCGGTGGCCAGCTCGGCCGCATGCTGGCGCTGGCCGGCGCCCGGCTCGGCCTGAAGAGCGTCGTCTTCTGCCCCGATCCCGACAGCCCCGCCTTCGACGTCGCCGCCGACCGGATCGTCGCGGCCTACGACGACGAGGCGGCGCTCGCCGACTTCGCCTCGCGGGTCGACGTCGTCACCTACGAATTCGAGAACGTGCCGGCCGCCACCGCCGCCTTCCTCGATGCCCGGGTGCCGGTGCGTCCGGGGACCCGCTCGCTGGCGGTGTCGCAAGACCGGCTGACGGAGAAGACCTTCCTCACCGAGCTCGGCATCCCGACCGCGCCGTTCCGCGCCGTCGACACCCTCGACGATCTGACCGCGGCGATCTCGGAGATCGGCTTTCCGGCGGTTCTGAAGACCCGTCGCTTCGGCTACGACGGCAAGGGACAGGTCAAGATCACCGATCCCGACGACCTCGCCCACGCCTTCGAGGCGATGAACGGGGCGCCGGCGATCCTCGAGGGCTGGGTTCCCTTTCGCCGCGAGATCTCGGTGCTGACCGCCCGCGGCCTCGACGGGCAAGCGGTCACCTTCGACGTGCCGGAAAACGAGCACAGCCGTCACATCCTGAAGTTCTCGCGGGTGCCGGCCGATCTGCGCGCCGAGACCGCCGAACGCGCCGAGGCGATCGGCGAGAAGGTCGCCGCCGCCCTCGGGCACGTCGGCGTCGTCGCCGTCGAGCTGTTCCTGCTGGAAACCGCCGAGGGCGAGCGACTGGTGGCCAACGAGATCGCCCCGCGCGTCCACAACTCCGGTCACTGGACCGAGAGCGCCTGCCTGATCTCGCAGTTCGAAGCCCACATGCGCGCCGTCGCCGGCCTGCCGCTCGGCCAGCCGACCCGTCACTCCGACGTGGTGATGGAAAATCTGATCGGCGACGAGGCGCTCGACCCCGAACGCTTCCTCGCCGAGCCCGGCGCCAGTCTTCATCTCTACGGCAAGGCGGAGATTCGGCCGGGCCGCAAGATGGGCCACGTCAATCGCATCCGCCCCCGCACGGATCGACGCTGACCACGGCGCGAGACCGGCGTTTTTCACTGGTTTCGCCGCCCTCGACGTGTGGACATCCCGACCGGATTCTGCTACTCGTCCGCCACTTCGCGACCAGCGTTTTTCCGATGCTGATCGCCCGTGCCCTTTTTGAAGACGACGACGCCGTCGCTCGGGTTCCCCGAACGAGCGGTCGTCTTTCGAAACGGCGCGGTGACCTCAACGACCGTAAACATGGGATCGAACGCGTGCAGGTTCTCGTTCGCGACAACAACGTCGACCAGGCTCTCAAGGCGCTGAAGAAGAAGATGCAGCGCGAGGGCATCTTCCGTGAGATGAAGCTCCGCGGCCACTACGAGAAGCCTTCCGAGAAGAAGGCTCGCGAGAAGGCCGAGGCCGTCCGTCGCGCCCGCAAGCTGGCCCGCAAGCGTGCCCAGCGCGAAGGCCTGCTGCCCGGCAAGCCCGCCGCCAAGCGCTGATTCCGCGTCTCGTCGCGGCTCCGCCGTCGACGTCGAGAACCGTGACGCGGGAAGCCGCGTGACGGTTCTTTGTGTTTCGACTAGGATCACGGCGTGGTCGGCGCGAGGGGACCGGATCCGATTCGGATCGCCGCGCGTCGCGACGAGTTTCACCCTCTTCTTCTCGCCGTTGGTTCGGGAGACGCTCGCATGACGTCGCCGTCGCTTCGCCGTTCTTCGCTTTCGCTCTTCGCTGCGCTGGGGCTCCTCGCCCTCGCCGGCTGCAACGGAGAAGGGTTCACCGGAGGCGGCGCCCTGACCGCCGGCGACGGTGGCGCCGGCTCGGCCGCCAACATCTCGTCGCTGACCGAGGTGATCCGCAGCCAGCCGAACGACCCCAACGCCTACAATCTGCGCGGCACCGCCTACGCCCGCTCCGGCGACACCCGTGCCGCCCTCGCCGACTTCGACGCCGCGCTGAAGATCGACCCGAACTACTACCGCGCCTGGGCCAACAAGGGCCTGACGCTGCGCCAGGCCGGGCAGATCGACGCCGCCAAGGCCGCCTACGACCGCGCCTTGATGATCAAGCCCGACTACTCGGCCGCCCTGCTCGGCCGCGGCAACCTGTTCCGCCTGACCAACCAGCCGCAGGCGGCGATCGCCGACTTCAACGAGGCGATTCGCGTCGACCCGCGCAATGCCGGCGCCTATCACGATCGCGCCCTGATCAAGCAGGCGCTCGGCGATCGCACCGGCGCGATGGCCGACTATTCCGCCGCCATCGAGCGCGACGCCTCCGCTCCCGAGCCGTTCAACGCCCGCGGCCTGCTCAAGGCCGCCGACGGCGATCTGATGGGCGCCCTCAACGACTTCAACGGTGCGCTCAACAACGACCTCAACTACGGCGAGGCGTGGATCAACCGCGGCGTCGTCGAGGAGCAGCTCGGCCAGCGTCAGGACGCCCTCTCGGCCTGTCAGCGCGGTCTGTCGCTGGTGCCGAAGTCGCCGATCGGCCAGGACTGCGTCAAGCGCCTGAGCCGTCACGGCTGACGTCGTCGCGACCCCACACCCCGTCACCCTCGCGCGCCGCCCCCCTCGGGGGGCGCGGCGAGGGCGGCCGCCCGTCGTCGGAGGTCCAGGCGAGCATCGGAACGGCGCCGATCGACCATGTGAGTAGGTGGAGTGCATCCGACGGCGGTTCGCGTCGTGATCGAGGCGAATCCCGCAAGGAGTGTATTAAATAAAATTAGACGTATTGCGCGAAGACTTCGTCGAGGTCGTCCGAACCTCCCCGCGAAGACCGCAACGAAACGTCTTCGTCGTTGTTTCCTTTCGCCTTCCATGCGACCACTGTGGTGGACGTCGTCCGGAGACGACGTCACAATCCGACCGCAAAGACGGTCCACACGATTGCGTGATGTTCGGCCTTCACCGAAAGGGAAACCCCCGATGATCAAGTATCTCGCTCCGCTCGCCATCGCCTTGGCGCTCGCCGGCTGCTCGACCACTTCCCAGTCCGATCGTGCCCTCGGCGGCGCGGCCATCGGCGCCGGTGCCGGCGCCCTGGTCGGCGCGGCCACCGGTGGCGGCACCGGCGCGGTTCTGACCGGCGCCGCGATCGGTGGTGCCGGCGGTGCCATCGTCGGCGCGGCCACCACGCCGAAGCGCTGCTGGGCCCGCGACGAATACGGCCGCCGTCATCGCGTCGCCTGCCCGTGAGACGAGTTCGGTGAAGTCCGACCCGTTCGGACTTCACCGCCCCGAAGACGCGCCCGTGAGGGCTTCGACGAGTCGGGCCGTGATCTCCCACGACACCCCGTTTCCACGGGCTCTCGGGGGGGCACGGCCCGATCGCTTTTCCGCCCCCGTGGAGGAGATCCGAACCGCAGAGGAATACGCACTGGCGTCCCGGCGGTTTTGACGACACCATGCCGTCACGGGATTTCTCTTCGACCGTGGGGGCAGTTCGGATGATCCCTTTTTACGATCTCAGTTTGACCGATCGAGTGGCTCTGACGGAAACGGCGTTTCGGGAAAAACGCACGTTGATCGAGCGCTGGCGAGCGTTGGAGCCTTCGGAGGCCCAACCTTGGAACAGGCGCGCCGCCAAGGCCGCCGAATTTCTGCAGGACCAACCGTCGGTCGCCGATTTCGGCTGCGGCACCATGAATCTGGAGCACCACCTCCGACCCGATCAGATCTACGTCCCATTGGACGTCGTCGCTCGCGACGACCGAACGCTGGTCTGTGATCTGAACCTGCAACCCCCGCCAGAGACCGGCGCGACCGCCGCCGCCTTCCTGGGGGTCTTGGAATATCTCTTCGATCCGCCGGGCGTCCTGCAGGAAATCGCTCGCCGATATCGGGTGCTGGTGGTCAGCTACTGCATCACCGACGCTCCGAACGCACCGACCGACCGCCGCCAGCACGCCTGGGTGAACGACTTCAGCGAAGCCGACATCCTGAACCTCTTCGAGCGGTCCGGTTGGCGTCCCGAGCAATCGGGCATGATCGACCAGATGCAGAAACTGTGGCGCCTGACGACGACCGCCGCCGTCTGAAGCGGGGATCTCTTCCCCCACCGGCCCCGAGACGAAGAGAGCCCCGCATCGACCGATGCGGGGCTCTTTCGTTTCACGTCGCAGCCGAAGCGGTCAGATCGCCTTGGCGACCTCTTCCAGCATCTTCTTGGCGTCGCCGAACAGCATCCGGTTGTTCTCCTTGTAGAACAGCGGATTGTCGATGCCGGCGTAGCCCGACGCCATCGACCGCTTCATCACGATCGAGGTCTTCGCCTTCCACACCTCGAGCACCGGCATGCCGGCGATCGGGCTGCCCGGATCCTCCTGCGCCGCCGGATTGACGATGTCGTTGGCGCCGATGACGATCGCGACGTCGGTCTCGGGGAAGTCGGCGTTGATCTCGTCCATTTCCATGACGATGTCGTAGGGGACCTTCGCCTCGGCGAGCAGCACGTTCATGTGGCCCGGCATGCGGCCGGCGACCGGATGGATGCCGAAGCGCACCTGGATCCCCTTGGCGCGGAGCTTCTGGGTGATCTCGTTCACCGTGTGCTGCGCCTGCGCCACCGCCATGCCGTAGCCCGGCACGATGATCACGCTCTTCGACTCGTTGAGGAGTTCGGCGGTCTCCGCCGCCGAGATCGGCGACACCTCGCCGACCGGCCCGCCGCTCGCGGTGGACGCGACCGTGCCGCCGCCCGATCCGAAGCCGCCGGCGATGACCGAGATGAAGTTGCGGTTCATCGCCCGGCACATGATGTAGGAGAGGATGGCGCCCGACGAACCGACCAGCGCGCCGGTGACGATCAGCAGGTCGTTCGACAGCATGAAGCCGGTCGCCGCCGCCGCCCAGCCCGAGTAGCTGTTCAGCATCGACACGACCACCGGCATGTCGGCGCCGCCGATCGCCATCACCATGTGGACGCCGAAGCCGAGCGCGATCGCCGTCATCACGAACAGCGCGAAGCCCGCCGCGAACGCCGAATGGGTGCCGACGAAGACGAAGCCGAACAAGATCACCACCACCAGCGCGGCGAGATTGATCCAGTGGCGGCCCGGCAGCAGCACCGGCTTGCCGCCGATCTTGCCGGAAAGCTTGCCGAAGGCGACGATCGAGCCGGAGAAGGTCACCGCGCCGATCAGAATGCCGACGTAGATTTCGATCTCGTGGATCGACTTCTCCGCCGCGGTGGCGAACACCGTCGAGGTGTCGATGCGGCTGGCGTAGCCGATGGTGCAGGCGGCGAGGCCGACCAGCGAATGCATCAGAGCGACCAGCTCCGGCATCTGCGTCATCTGCACCTTCTTGGCCGCATAGAGACCGACGGTTCCGCCGATCGCCATGGCGACGATGATGAAGGGCAGGCCGATCGCCGCGACGCCCGGCCCGAACACCGTGGCGAAGCCCGCGATGCCCATGCCGACGACGCCGAGCCAGTTGCCGCGCCGCGCCGTTTCCGGATTGGACAGGCCGCCGAGGCTCAGGATGAAGAGAATGATGGCTCCGATATAGGAGACGGTCACGAGTCCGAGAGACATTGATCCCGCCTCCTCACTTACGGAACATCGCCAGCATGCGCCGGGTCACGGCGAAGCCGCCGAACATGTTGACCGCGGTGAGCATGATGCCGACGAAGGCGATGATGCCGATCAGCACGCCGTGGCGGGCGATGCCCGGCACCGCCGGCGGCGCGATCTGGATCAGCGCGCCGATGCAGATGATCGACGAAATGGCGTTGGTGACGCTCATCAGCGGCGTGTGCAACGACGGCGTGACGTTCCACACCACCATGTACCCGACGAAACACGCCAGCACGAACACCGTGAAGTGGCCGAGGAACACCGTCGGCGCGGTCGCGCCCACCAGCAGGAACAGCACCGCGCAGACGCCGAACACGATGGCGAGAGTCTTGGCGTCCATCGGCTCGCCCGAGCCGTGGCCGTGGCCGGACGCCTTCTTCTCGACCACCGCGGCGGCCGGCTTCGGCGGCGGCGGGGCGGGAAGCTTGAGCGGCGGCGCCGGCCAGGTGATCTCGCCGGTCTTGACGACCGTCAGACCCCGGATCGCGTCGTCTTCCATGTTGACGTCGACGACGCCGTCCTTGGTCTTGCACAGCTCCTCGGTGAGGCGCAGCAGATTGGTGCCGTAGAGCGTCGAGGCCTGCTTGGCCAGCCGGCTCGCCATGTCGGTGTAGCCGACGATGGTGACGCCGTGGCGCACCACCGCCTCGCCCGGAACGGTGAGCTCGCAGTTGCCGCCCTGCTCACCGGCGAGATCGATGATCACCGAACCCGGCTTCATCGACTGCACCATCTCGGCCGAGATCAGCTTCGGCGCCGGCTTGCCCGGGATCAGCGCCGTCGTGATGACGATGTCGGCGTTCTTCACTTCCGTGGCGTACATCTGGCGCTGCGCCGCCTGGAAGCCCTCGGACATCACCTTGGCGTAGCCGCCGCCGCCCGAGCCCTCTTCCTCGTAGTCGACCTTGACGAACTCGCCGCCGAGCGACTTGACCTGATCGGCCACCTCGGCGCGGGTGTCGTTGGCGCGCACCACCGCGCCGAGATTGGCCGCCGTGCCGATCGCCGCGAGACCGGCGACGCCGGCGCCGGCGATGAACACCTTGGCCGGCGGGATCTTGCCGGCGGCGGTGATCTGGCCGTTGAAGTAGCGACCGAAGGCGTTGGCCGCCTCGATCACCGCGCGATAGCCGGTGATGCCGGCCATCGAGGTCAGCGCGTCCATCTTCTGGGCGCGCGACAGCTGACGCGGCAAGCAGTCCATGGCGAGCACGGTGACCCCGGCCGCCTTCAGGCTCTCCATCAGCTCCGGATTCTGAGCCGGCCAGACGAAGGAGATCAGCGTCGTGCCGGGCTTCAAGAGCGCCACTTCGTCCGCCGACGGCGCGCGCACCTTGAACACGACGTCGGAGGCGGCGAAGAGCGCCGCCGCCCCGTCGATCAGGCTCGCCCCGGCCGCCTCGTAGAGCGCGTCGGGAATGTCGGCGGCCTCGCCGGCCCCGCGTTCGACGC
>JAAYVT010000060.1 GCA_012517025.1 Phyllobacteriaceae bacterium
CCAACGGTGCCGGTAAGACGACGCTGATGCGCACCTTGGTCGGCCTCGAACGCCCCGCGAGCGGCCGCGTCGTCGCCTTCGGCGCGGAGCGCAAGGTCGAAAAGGACTTCCGCGAGGTGCGGGCACTGGCCGGCTACCTGTTCCAGGACCCGGACGATCAACTGTTCGCGCCGACGGTGATCGAGGACGTCGCCTTCGGCCCGCTCAACCTCGGCCTCGCCCCGCGCGAAGCGACCGCCCGCGCCGAAGCGACGCTGGAGCGCCTCGCGCTCTCCCACCTCGCCCGCCGCATCACCCATCGTTTGTCGGGCGGCGAGAAGCGCCTCGTCGCGCTCGCCGGCGTGCTCGCCATGGAGCCGCGCGCCCTTCTCCTCGACGAACCGACCAACGCCCTCGACGAGACCCATCTGGCGCGGCTGTCGCAGATCCTCGCCGGTCTCGACGTCGCCATGGTGATCGTCAGCCACGACCGCCACTTCCTCGAACACCACGCCGGCCGCGCCGTGCTGCTCGAGGGCGGACACCTCACGGCGGCAGCGCTCCATCGCCACGTCCACGTCCACGACCACGTCCACATCCACGGCGTCGACGACGAGCACGAACACCGACACGAGGCCGCGAGACCGTGACGACGGCGTCTCGTGCCACCGTTTCGTGAGAGCGAATACGAGTCGAAGGGAGTTCACCGGTGCAACGCGTCACGTTCACGTTCGACGACGATCTGATGGGTGAGATCGATCGCTTCATGGAAACGCGCGGCTATTCCAACCGCTCGGAAGCCGTCCGAGACCTCACCCGTGCCGGGCTCGCACACGGTATCGAGATCGTCGGCGAAAGCCGCGACTGCGTCGCCTCGTTCACCTTCGTCTTCGATCCTGAAACCCGGGAGTTGGCGAAACGCCTCGCGAATGCCTATCGCGAAAGGCCGGACATCCGTGCCTCCCGGATGCAGCAGACCTTGCCGAACGGCGAGATCCTCGAGATCACGGCGCTCCACGGCGAGACGATGGCCGTGCACGCATTCGCCGAGGCGATCCGTGCCGAACGCGGCGTCCGCAACGGCGAATTGGTGATCGTGCCGGTCTGAACTCGGCTCGCCGAGCCGATGTGTTCCGTCCTCGCTCGAAGCGACCGACGAATTCATCATTGCAGATTGAAGCGCACCGTGACGGACGAACTGAAATGCCCGCCGGGTGGGGGAGGAAGGTGTACACCTCTCATCATTGCGTGCACGGCATTGTCGAGTACCGCGTATCCGCTCGACCGCACGATCGTATGAGAGACGATCGATCCGCCGCTGCCGATGGTGAAGGCGACGCCGACCGAACCCGTCGTCCCGGCGTGCTTCGCCCCTGCCGGATAATGCTTGTGGCGCGCGATTTCGGCCGCGACGAGGGCCGCATAGGACGCGGCGGACGCTCGACGATCGGATGCCGTCGAGGCTCGTGCGGATTTGCTCCCCTCTGTTGCCGAATGGGCGGGCGAGGTCGCAGGCTCGCTTCGCCTCGCGGGGCTACGCTCCGGCTTACGCGCACTCACCGTCGGCCTCTTCTCCCGCTCTCGAACCAGATCCGGCTTGTCCTGCCGTCTGATCGGTTCGGCAACGGGATCCGACGACGCGATCGGATCCGGCCGTGACGACTCCGCCGTCTCGGGCTCCCTCTCCGCCGTGGGTGGCGGCGCATCGGATCGCGCCG
>JAAYVT010000684.1 GCA_012517025.1 Phyllobacteriaceae bacterium
CCATCACGACGCCTTGACCGGACTGCCCAATCGGACCGCCTTCATGCAGCGCCTGAGCGAGCATCTCGCCGACTGCGAGACGTCGCGCGCCTCCTTCTCGGTGCTGAGCGTCGACCTCGACCGCTTCAAGACGGTCAACGACCTCTACGGCCATCCGGTCGGCGACCTGCTGTTGCGCGAGGTGGCGCGGCGACTGCAGGCGACGGCGGAGGGCTGCGTCGTCGCTCGCCTCGGTGGCGACGAATTCATGTTGCTGTGCCCCGACCCGGCCCAGCCCGCCGCCTCCGAGATGCTCGCCGCGCGTCTCAAGGCGGCGATCGCCGAAGAATTCGTCCTCGACGGCCATCGCCTGCGCTCGGGCATGAGCGTCGGCGTCGCCGTCCATCCCACCGACGGCCGCGATCACGCAACCCTGCTCGCCAACGCCGACGCGGCGCTCTATCGCTCCAAGGCGGAGGGGCGCGACACCGTCCGCTTCTTCGAACCGGAGATGGATCGCCGCCTGCGCGAACGCCGCAGCCTGCAGAACGACCTGGTGACGGCGCTCAAGCGCGGCGAGCTGTCGTTGCACTTCCAGCCGCAGGCGCGGATCGACGGCGAGGTCTTCGGGTTCGAGGCGTTGTTGCGCTGGAACCATCCGACCCGCGGCTCGGTCTCGCCCGGCGTCTTCATTCCGCTCGCCGAGGAGAGCAATCTCATCGTCGAGATCTCGGAATGGGTGTTGCGGGAGGCCTGCCGCGTCGCCGCCGCCTGGGATCGGCCGTTGACTGTCGCCGTCAACTTGTCGCCGGTGCAGTTCCGTCACGGTGATCTGCCGACCCTGATCCGGCAGATCCTGTTCGAGACCGGCCTGCCGCCGGGGCGGCTGGAGCTCGAGATCACCGAAGGGGTGCTGATCGGCGACTTCGCGCGGGTGGTCGGCCTGCTGCGCCGGATCAAGGCGATGGGCATCAAGATCGCGATGGACGATTTCGGCACCGGTTATTCGTCGTTGTCCTATCTGCAGTCCTTCCCCTTCGACAAGATCAAGATCGATCGCAGCTTCGTCTCCAACATCGGCAGCAACGATCAGGCGACCGCTATCATCCGCGCGGTGATCGGCCTGTGTCGCGGCCTGGATCTCCCGGTGATCGCCGAGGGCGTCGAGACCGAGGACCAGCGTGCCTTCCTGCGCCAGGAGCTCTGCGGCGAGATCCAGGGCTTCCTGATCGGCCGGCCGCTGCCGATCGCCGATTACGCCGGAATGACCGAGGCGACCTCCCCCGTCGCCGAGGAAACGCCGCGCACGGCACGAAACCGGCGGTGACGGCGCCACCATCGGGCCGAGGCGAACGCGACGAGGAAATCGGAACTTCTACGTGTTCTCCTGCGATCGTGCAGCCGGTCGCACAGCCGCAGGCGAGCCCGGGAGAAGAGCGATGTCGCGCCCTCGCTCTCGACGGCGCGGCCGACGCTGGTCGAGCGGCTGCGGGCGGAGGCAATCACCGAGCAGGAGCAGGCGATCCGGAGCGAGGCCGGATCCGAGGCGGAGGCGGACGACCGCATCGCCGAATTGATGGATCGCGATCCGGACGGAATGTTCGCGCTCCGGAATCGGTTCCCCCGCAGCATCGCCGAGCCGATGGCACTGCTCGATCGCGCCCCCGCCACCGATCCGACCGACGCCGCGGCTCTCCGCCTGAAGTTGGAGCTCCAGGTCGGTAGGGACTACGATTCGGAGAAGGACGCGTCGTCCCCGGACGTGATGGCGACGGCGCGGCGCCTCGCCGAGGTCGCGCCCGCCGACCCCCTCCCCGCGCAGGTGATGTTCGCCGAGCGCCGGCGGGCCGTGATGGATCGAGACGGTCTCGTCCCACCCGATTTCGTCGATCTCACCCGACCGGGGAGCGCCACGGTGCGCGGCCTGAAGCCCGACGACGTCGCGCACTCCTTCCGCGAGGCCGACCTGAGCGAGGCCGATCGCACCAGCGTCAACGAAGCAGGACGTCGGTATCGGCCAGAACCGTGCGGCGGTGACGACGGCTCGTTGGTGAACGGCCTCCTCGCCGCCGAGAGACTCGAC
>JAAYVT010000685.1 GCA_012517025.1 Phyllobacteriaceae bacterium
ACCCCTTCACCCAACGGTCGGAAAAGGCGATGTCGGAGCCGGTGTGCGAGCCGTCCTCGCCCGGCACCATGTCGAAGCACTGGATGTAGCCGCTGCCCTCGCCGAGCCCCATCTTGCGCAGCCATTCCTTCGGCTCCGGGATCCACATCTCCGGCATCTTCGTCTGGATCGTCTCGAAGGCCTCGCGCGCGATCAGCAGGAGCCCGGTGCCCGCCCGGGTGACGCGGACGAAGCCGTCGACCACGTCGATCTCGGTCTTGCCGTCCTTGCCCTTCCGCCCGACGATCGCGTCGCCGTCGTAGACGTAGCGCACCGACTGCAACTGCCCCTGCAAGGCGTTGGTGGAGCGCTGCATCGCCGTGCGGAACGCCTCGAAGTCGACCCCCTTGTCGGGATAGATCGCGCCGACCACCGGCTTGCCGAAGGCGAGCATCTTGGCGACGAGTTCCGGCGAGAAGCTCATGTCGGGGTCGACGAAGAGCAGGTGGGTGGCGTCGCTCTCGGCCAGGAACAACGACGCGAGCACGTTGCGCGCCATCGGGAAGAACGAGGTCGACAACACGTGCGTGGTGAAGCCGATGTGCGGGAACTCGCGGGCGAAGAAGCGGATCGCGTCGAGAACCGACACGTGGCATCCCGTCGAGATCGTCTCCCCGTAGACCGGCGTGGCGATGATCACCTTCATGCGCGTCTCTCCTCGGTTCGTTAACCCTTAGGAAATCGGGGTTAACAAAGAATGAAGAGAGCCTCGCCGGCGCCGGTCTCAGAGGTAATTGGTGAGCGTCAGCTTGTAGAGGATCGAGGAGGCCTTGTAGCTCGCCTCGATCTGCGTCTGCAGGGTGGTGAGCTTGACCGCGACCTCGGTGCTGTCGGCGTTCATCGCGTCGTCGACGGCGCTCTGGTAGGTGTTGGAGGCGACCGTCATCCGGTCGCTCGCCGACTGGGCCGTCGATTGCGCGCCGGCGATCTCGGCGGCCACCGACTGCAGGCTGTCGCTGCCGGTGGTGGTCTCGAGCGGCCCCTTGGTGCGGTCGACCACCGCCGAATAGAGCGCCTTGTCGGCGTCGGTGCCGCCCGACACGTCGATCGACGAGATCACCGCCAGCTGCTTGATCTGCGAGGTGAAGGCGTTCTCGTCGGCGCGCACGCCGTAGTTCACCGAGAGCCCGTCCTCGACCCGCGCCTGGGCGTCGAGCCGCGACGAATTGGCGTCGTTGGTGCCGCGATACCAGGTCACGGTGTTCGACGTGGTGCCGGCGATCAGCCCGGTGGCGGTGTCGTAGGGAGGCCCGTCGACCCGCATCGGCGTGCCGCCGCCGGAGGTGTCGAAGAAGTCGTTCGCCGCCTGCACCGCCGAGGCGGCGGTGAGATCGGTCTCGCCCTTGGCGGTCAACGCCGTCTTCAGCGCCGCCTGGATGTTGGCGGCGGTGTCGGCGGTGGTCGCCCCGATGTCGAAGGTACCGGTCGAGCCGTCGGCGGCGTCGGTGATGGTGGAGGTCGAGGAGGAATCCTTCGCCGTCAGCGTCAGCTTCGAGGTCGAGCCGTCCGGCATCGTCAGCGTCAGCTCGATCGCCTGTCCCGCCGTTGGTTGCCCGGTGACGGCGAGCGACAGAGAGGCCGGCGTGCCCGACGGCCCGGAGACCGTCACGTTCGACAGCGTCGAGGTCGCCCCGGAGAGCTTCATGCCGAAGGAATGGGTGCCGTCCTCGGCCAACGTCACCGTCGAGCCCGAGGAGGAGAGATCGAGCCGGCCGAGCCCGTCCGAGCCGAGATCGGCCTGCAGCCGCTCCGCCGCGACCTGCTTGTAGCCGGCGCGCACGCCGTCGCCGTTCAGCATGGTTTCGACGTCGACCACCGGCGAGACGTCGCTCGCCTTGCCGGCGAACACGTAGGCGCCGCCGACGTCGGTGTTGAGGGGCGAGACGTAGGCCTCGAGCGCGTTGCTCGCGGCGACCTGTTCGGAGGTCCGCCCGGATGCCGTCAGCTGGTAGCCGCTGGTGCCGAGCTCGCTCGACACCTCGCTCGACAGCGAGGAGAGCGAATCGACGCAATTGCCGATCACCGACAGACGCGTGTCGATGGTCGAGATCGTGCTCTGATAGCTCTCGTTCTGCGCGATCTTCTGCTGGAAGGACAGCACCAGCGCCGGGTTGGAGATCCCCTCGTAGGTGGTCGCCTTGAGACCGGTCGTCTCCTGGGTGGTGAGATCGGTGAGCTGCGACCGCTGCGCCTGCAGCCGCGCCGCCTGCGATCCGTTGAGGCCGGTGTAGGAATATTTCGAGACGTCCATCGTCCCGCCCCTTCTCAGATCGCGTTGACCAGGGTGTCGAGCATGTCGCGCAGCGTCGACAACACCTGAGCATTGGCGGAATAGTAGTTCTGCAGCTGGATGAGTTTCGTCATCTCGGTGTCGGTGTTGACCGACGAGGCGTCGCTCATCCGCGACTGGAGGTTCGACTGCACCACCGACTGGTTGTCGAGCAGCGTCTGCTGGGTGCTCGCCTGCCCGGCCCAGTAGGAGACCATCGAATTGGCGTAGGACGCGATCGTCGACGACTTGACCGCGAGGCCGTTGCCGAGGGTGGTGGAGATCGTGCCGTCGGCGAGCGTGTCGTAGAGCGCCGTCGGCCGCGTCGAATCGCCGGTCTGGGTGGTCGTCGAATAGTCGACGAGCAGGCTCGGGTCGGCCGACACCGCGGTGCTGACCGCGATCCGCGAGGCGAACCCATCGAGCTGCGACCCGCCGTCGAAACTGCCGGTGTAGGCGGTGCCGGCGTCGGTGAAGAGCCCGAGCGCGGCGTTGCCGGACTGCGGGTCGGTCTGCGTCACCGTCGCGCTCAGCCCGTCGACGCTCACTGCGCCGGTGCCGGCGTCGAGGATCTGGATCGTCCCGCCGGACGGGTTCGAGACCGCGAAGTTCGACCCGAGCGCCGCCTGGATCTGCGCGGTGACCGAGGTCATCCCGCCGGAGAAGTCGAGCCCCACCACCGTGTCGTTGGGATCGAGCGTGGCGGTGTCGGAAAGCGGCAGGCTGCTCGCGCTCTCCACCTTCACGAAGCTGACGGTCTTGCTCTCGCCCGTCGTCGCGTCGGTGTAGGTCAGCGTAAGCTTGTTGCCCGAGGAGAGACCCGAGGTGTCGACCGAATAGCCCGACTGCGTCCCCGAGGTCGCCGCCGTGCCGGCGGTGGTGGTGTCGGACATCGCCGAGGCGAGCCCCGCCGCCACCTGATCGAGCTGGCTCTGAACCTGCGGCAGCACCTCGTCGCGCACCGCGACGAGCGCGGCGAGCGATCCGGAGGTGACGAGGCCGGTGGCGATCACGTCGGGGCCGGTGCCGGTGGCGCTCGCCACCCGCACGGTGCCGTCCGATCCGAGGGCGAGCTGCGTCGCCCGGTCGCCGTCGACCAGCGTCAGCCCACCGCCGGTCGAGATCCGCACCGAGCCGTTCGACTGCGGCTTCACCTCGACGTCGACGGCGTTGGAGAGCTGCAGCACCGCCTTGTCGCGCGCATCCTGCAGCCCGGTGACGTCGCCGCCCTGCGCCTGCACCGAGACGATCCGGCCGTTGAGGTCGGCGATCTGCGAGGTCAGCGTGTTGACGTCGTCGACCGTGCTGGAAATCGTCGAATCGACGGTGGCCGCGACGTCGGAGACCGAAGACGACAGCGAGTTGAGGGTCTGGGCGACCACCGTCGCCGAATTGACCACCGCGATCTGCGCCGCGGTGCTGTCGGGCTGTGCCCCGAGCGTCTGCAGGTCGGTGGAGAAGGTGGAGAGAACGGTCGGCAACGCCGCGCCGTTCTCGGTCGAGCCGAGCAGCGACTGCACCTGCTGCAGATAGGTGTTCTTGGTGTCGAGATAGGACGACGTCGCGGTGGAGGTGGCGAGCTGGTCGAAGACCTCCTGGTCGAAGGCCCGCGTCACGATGGTGGTGAAGCCGACCAGCCCCGTTTCGGCGTAGATCGCCTGAGTGCTGGTCGACTTCGCGGTGTAGCCGTCGACGGAGGCGCCGGCGATGTTCGCCGACACCTGCGCCGTCGCCGCCTGCGTGACCTTGAGGCCACTCGCCGCGATGCCCACCGTGGTGTTGAGACCCATGACGCGCCCCTCTCACCGAACTCTCGACGACGACCTCAACGCACGATGTCCAGGACGTCCTGCATCATGTTGTTGGCGGTCGTGACCACTTTGGAATTGGCCGAATAGGCCTGCTGGGTGACGATCATCTTCGAGAACTGATCGGTGATGTCGACGTTCGAGGCCTCCAGCGCCGAGCTGGTGATCGTCGCCGCGCTGGAGAGATACGGCGAGCCGGACCCTTTGGTCGCCTGATAGGCATTGCCGGACACCGCCAGCAGCTCGGCGTCGCCGTCGAACGAGTAGACGCCGACCTTGTAGAGATCGATCGTCTTGCCGTTCGAATAGGAGGCCGTGAGGGTGCCGTCCTTGCTCACCGACACGCCGGTGTAGCTGCCGGCGGCGTAACCGTCCTGACTGATGTCGGTCTGGCTGACGGTGGTGCCGGAATTGTACTGAGTCAGGTTCGAGCCGTAGGCGAAGGTCAGCGACCCGAGGCTGGTGCCGTCGATCGTGATGCCCGACAAGGTGATGTTGCTCGACGCCGGCGAGGTTCGCGCACCGGTCGAATCGAAGGTGAAGGTCGAGCTGGTCGCCTGCGTCCATTCCGCGGCGGTACCGGTCGCGGTGGAATCCGACTGATAATAGAGGTTCCAGTTCCCCGACGAGGTCTTCGCCCAGCGCAGGTTCATCGCAACTTCGTTGCCCTGGCTGTCGTAGACCGTTACCGACCCGCCCGACAGCGACTCCTTGACGAAGGTGTCGTTGTCCGCCGCCGCGATCTCGGTCGGATAGTTCGTGCTGCTGGTGAGGTCGGTCGAGGAGATCGTCGCCACCGAGCTCGCCGAGGGCAGGTTGGCCGAATAGTCGATCGTCGCCGTCGCCTTGGCCGGAACGATGCCTGTGTCGATCTTGATCGCCTCGGCGGTGGTGCCGGTGATGTTGCCGGTGGTGGGATCGACCGGGATGCCGGTGAGATAGTAGCCGGCGCTGTTGGTCAGATAACCGTCGGCGTTCATCGAGTAGTCGCCCTGACGGGTGTAGTAATTGGTCCCGGACAGAACCGTCTGCCCGTCGACCTCACCCGTCTTCGCCTGGACCTGGAAATATCCGTCGCCGCTGATGGCGAGATTGGTGGCGACCGAGGTCGACGAGATGTTGCCCTGGACGGTGTTGGTGGTGACCGACCGGGCCGACACCGAGGCCGAATTTTGCGACGCCGCGGTGGTCCCCGACGACGTCAGGAGATCCTCGAAGGCGGTCTCGACCGACTTGTAGCCGACGGTCGAGGAATTCGAGATGTTGCCGGAAATGTTCTGCAGCGCGTAGGCCTGGGCCTGGAGGCCGACCACCGCATTGCTCATCGCGTCGTAGACACCCATGGAAGGCTCCCATAGTCGAAGATCTAGGTCGACGGACCCGTTCACTTCTCCCTGGGCAAGTCGCGTGCCAGCTCGATCGCGAGGGATTTGCCTGTGTTTTTCGCCGCGCGGGCGGCTATGCTGGCCTCTCGCCGGGCAGCTTCGACCGATCCGCCCGGTATTTCTTGCCCGGTCGACGGGTTTCGAGACGACGCGGACACCACGGAAGGACGGCGACACCCATGCGCTTCGAAGGCACCAGCGACTACGTGGCGACCGAGGATCTGAGGATCGCCGTCAACGCCGCCGTCACGCTCGAGCGCCCGCTGCTGGTCAAGGGCGAGCCCGGCACCGGCAAGACCGTGCTCGCCCGCGAAGTGGCGAACGGCCTCGGGCTGCCGCTGATCGAATGGCACGTCAAGTCGACCACCAAGGCGCAGCAGGGCCTCTACGAATACGACGCGGTGTCGCGCCTGCGCGACGGCCAGATCGGCGACGAGCGGGTCAAGGACATCCGCAACTACATCAAGCGCGGCAAGCTGTGGTACGCCTTCGTCGCCGACGAGCGGCCGGTCCTCCTGATCGACGAGATCGACAAGGCCGACATCGAGTTTCCCAACGATCTCCTCCTGGAGATCGACCGGATGGAGTTCCACGTCTACGAGACCGGCGAGACGATCAAGGCGCGCCGCCGCCCGGTCGTCATCATCACCTCGAACAACGAGAAGGAGCTGCCCGACGCCTTTCTGCGCCGTTGCTTCTTCCACTTCATCCGCTTCCCCGACGCCGAGACCATGGCGGCGATCGTCGACGTCCACTTCCCCGGCCTGAAGAAGCGCCTGCTCGAGGAGGCGCTGCGCATCTTCTTCGCGGTGCGCGACGTGCCGGGGCTGAAGAAGAAGCCCTCCACCTCGGAATTGCTCGACTGGCTCAAGCTCCTCCTCAACGAGGACGTCGACGAGGAGACGTTGCGCCAGTCCGACCCGCGCAAGACGATCCCGCCGCTCGCCGGCGCGCTCTTGAAGAACGAGCAGGACGTCCACCTGTTCGAGCGTCTCGCCTTCCTGTCGCGGCGCGAGGGACGATGATCCGCACGCCGCGTGCCACCCCCCTCGCCGCGATCGCCGCGGCTCTCGCCGCCGTCTCCGCCCCGACCCGCGCCGACGAACCGATCGGTCACGTCCTCACCCTCGTCGACGCCGCGACCCGGCCCGACGGTTGTCGACTGCGTTTCACGCTGCGGCGGACGACGGCCGGCGAAAGCCGCGCGAAGGCCGATCTGACGTTCGAATTCACCGATCCCCGCGAGGGGCACGAGGCGCCGGTGACGGCGTCGGTCGAGCTCGATCTGTCCGACACCCGGCCGACGCCGCGGCCGATGCACGTCGGGGGGATCGCCTGCGACGACCTGCGGCCGCTGCGTTTCACCTTCGCCTGCCGAACCCCGGACGGGCGTTGCGGAACCGGCACGGCGATCGCCTTGCGGAATTTCCGCCGCCTCGAGATCGCCGAGGACCGGATCTCGCCGTGATCCCGACGTCTCCACGCCGTCACGGTTCGCCCGATCGGCGTCGGCGCGACCTCGACGTCGTGCTCGAAGAAATCCCCCGCTCGACCGTTGCTCCGACGGCCGCCGCGCGCCGCACCATGATCCGGCAGACGCCGCAGATCCCGCCGCGAACGATGACGTCACGACGATTTCGCAACGGAACAGTCACGACCGTCACACGACTGTCATGGTATCGTGCATCGCCCCGTGCTATTCGCCCGGATCGTCGAAACAACGAGTGTCGAGCCCTCCGATGTCCCGTCTGATCCTGATGCGCCACGCGAAATCCGATCGCAGCGACGCCGAGGCGGACGATTTCGATCGCCCGCTCAACGATCGGGGCCTCGACGGCGCACCCCACATGGGCCGTCACATGGAGGCGCTCGGCCTGACGCCGCAGCGCATCCTCTGTTCCACCGCGCAGCGTTCGCGCGAGACGCTGGCGTTGATGCTCCCCTACTTCCCCGAAGACTGCGAGATCCGCATGACGCGCGATCTCTATCTCGCCGGCGAGGACGAGACCATCGACGAGATCCGCGGCCACGGCGGCTCGGCCGCCACCCTGCTGGTGATCGGGCACGAGCCCGGCCTCACCCACACCGCCCGCGCCCTGATCGGCGCCGGCCATCCCTCGCTGATCGAGGATCTCGAGGCCAAGTTCCCGACCGCCGGTCTGGCTGTGATCGACTTCCCGGCGATCCGCTGGGTCGACGTCGAATTGAAGGCCGGCAAGCTCGTCGCCTTTCTGCGCCCGCGCACCATCGAGCTGGTGAAGGAAA
>JAAYVT010000686.1 GCA_012517025.1 Phyllobacteriaceae bacterium
CGAGGATGCCGAAGGGGACGCGCGTCCACACCGGCGGCTTGCGTCGGCTCAATCCGAGGGGGGCGTCGAGATCGTTCGCCATGTCTCCGCGATCCTGTTGGCGCGATCACATCCGATTCGCGCGCGGCTGGCGAGCCCCCTGAACGAGAAGAGGCCGCCGGCGCGTCGCCCGGCGGCCTCCTCGCGACGTTCGTCCGTCAGTTCGGGGCGGCGGCCTTCGGGTCCGGCGGGAAGGCGGCGTTGGACTTGACGCCGCGCAGCAGGTCGTAGGCGAGGTTCAGCGCCTTGTCGTCCTTCTGCTCCGGCGGCACGTAGGCCTGCGAGCCGGTCTTCTCGTCGGTGGTGGCGGCGTCGTTGGGGTTCTTCAGGTGACCCTTGAGGCTCGCTTCGCCCTTGGTGTCGTCCTTGCCCTTCAGGTCCTCGGGGGTGTCCTGCAGGATCTCGATGTCCGGCTCGATGCCCTTGGCCTGGATCGAGCGGCCCGACGGCGTGTAGTAGCGGGCGGTGGTGAGGCGGATGGCGCCGTTCTGGCCGAGCGGGATGATGGTCTGCACCGATCCCTTGCCGAACGAGCGGGTGCCGACCAGGGTCGCGCGCTTGTGGTCCTGCAGGGCACCGGCGACGATCTCGGAGGCCGAGGCCGACCCGCCGTTGATCAGCACCACCACCGGCTTGCCCTTGGTCAGATCGCCGGAGCGGGCGTTGTAGCGCTGGCTCTCGTCGGGATTGCGGCCACGGGTGGAGACGATCTCGCCACGCTCCAGGAAGGCGTCGGAGACGCTGATCGCCTGATCGAGCAGACCGCCGGGGTTGTTGCGCAGGTCGAGAACGAAGCCCTTGAGCTTGTCGGCGGGAATGTCCTTCTCGATCTTGTCGATCTGGTCGCGCAGACCCTCGAAGGTCTGTTCGTTGAACTGGGTGATGCGGAGATAGCCGACGTCGCCGCCTTCCTCGCGCGAGCGCACCGACTTGATGCGGATGGTGTCGCGGACGATCTTGATCTGCAGCGGTTCGGCGACGCCGTCGCGCTTGACCGTCAGGGTGATCGGCGAATTGACCGGGCCGCGCATCTTGTCGACGGCCTGGTTGAGGCTGAGGCCCTGCACCTGCTCGCCGTCGAGCTGGACGATCAGATCGCCGGCGCGCACGCCGGCGCGGGCGGCCGGGGTGTCGTCGATCGGGGCGACGACCTTGACCAGGCCGTCCTCCATCGTCACCTCGATGCCGAGACCGCCGAACTCGCCGCGGGTCTGCACCTGCATGTCCTTGAAGCTCTTCGGCGACATGTAGCTCGAATGGGGATCGAGCGAGGAGAGCATGCCGTTGATGGCGCTCTCCACCAGCTTCGAATCGTCGGGCCTCTCGACGTAGTCGGAGCGGATGCGCTCGAAGACGTCGCCGAACAGGTTCAGCTGCCGATAGGTGTCGGCGGCGTTCGGCACCGATTCGGCGGCCACCAACCGCATGCCCTCGCCGATGCCCACCATCGAGCCGGCTCCGAGGAGGACGCCCAACACCAACAACGAAACCTTGCGCATCATCCGCGAACCTTCTCGTCACGCGCCTTCGCCCACCAGGGCGAGGGGTCTATCGACGTACCATCTTTTCGGAATTCGACATAAAGGATCGGCCCGTCCCGCTCGGACCGCCCCGTCGCCTCGGGGCGCGAGCCCATGAAGCCGACCGGTTCTCCGGCCAGGACGGTCTGTCCGATTTCCACGTCGATCCGTTCCATACCGGCCAGGACGACATGATATCCGGCGCCACCGTTGATGATCAAGAGTTTGCCGTAGGAGCGGAACGGTCCGGCGAAGATCACCGCGCCGTCACACGGAGATGTGACCGCGGCGTTCGGGCGGGCGGCGATCGACAGCCCCCGCGAGGGGAGGCCGGCGGCATCGGCGTCGCCGAAGGCGAGGATGGTGTCGCCGGCGACCGGCGGCGGCAATCGGCCGCGCGCGGCGGCGAGGTCGAAACTCGCGGGGCGCGTGCCGGCGGGCGGCGTCGGCGCGGTGGCGGCG
>JAAYVT010000687.1 GCA_012517025.1 Phyllobacteriaceae bacterium
ACCGTCGTCGACGCCGACGGCCTGCGGCGCATCACCCTGGTCGACGCCGCCCGCCGCAACGCCCTGTCGATGCGGATGATGACGGCGCTGACCGAGGCGATCGCCGCCGCCGGCGCCGACCCCGAGGTGCGGGTGGTGATCCTCGCCGCCGAGGGCCCCGCCTTCTCCGCCGGCCACGACCTGAAGGAACTGACCGCCGCCCGCGCCGCGTCCGATCGCGGCCGGGCCTTCTTCGAGGAGACCATGCGCACCTGCGCCGGCTTGATGCTGGCGATCGTGCGCTGCCCCAAGCCGGTGATCGCCGAGGTCGCCGGCGTCGCCACCGCCGCCGGCTGTCAGCTCGTCGCCAGCTGCGATCTCGCCGTCGCCGCCGAGGGCGCGCGCTTCGCCACCCCCGGCGTCCACATCGGCCTGTTCTGTTCGACCCCGATGGTGGCGCTCTCCCGCAATCTCTCCCGCAAACACGCGATGGAGATGCTGTTGACCGGCGCCATGGTGGATGCCGAGGAGGCCCGCCGCCTCGGACTGGTCAACCGCGTCGTCGCCCCCGACGTGCTCACCGCCGAGACCGAGACGCTCGCCGCGGTGATCGCCTCGAAGTCGCCGCTGACCCTGAAGATCGGCAAGGAGGCCTTCTACGCCCAGGCCGAGATGAGCCTTTCCGACGCCTACGAATTCACCGCCCGCGTCATGGTCGAGAACATGCTGACCCGCGATGCCGAGGAGGGCATCTCCGCCTTCGTCGAGAAGCGCCATCCGGTCTGGGAAGGTCGCTGAGGTCCGGATTCGCGCTGGACGCGCCCCCGTCGCTCGTTCGATCCTGCGTTCGGGAACCATCGCGAAAGGGAGCGGGATGAGCGAGACGTTCGACACGAAGGAACCGGCTCGCCCGCTCGCCCGCCTGCGACGGCTCGAACTGGCGCCGCTCGGCTGGATCGCCGTCGGTCTCCTCCTCCTCGCCGTCGAACTGGTCGGGCTCGGCCTGATCCCGCCAGCGCCGAACGAGATCGGCCGCGCCGTCTGGGTGATCGGCGCCGCCCTCCTCCACGCCGTGGCGATCCTCGTCGGAACCCTGCTGGTGGCGACCCTGCCCCGCCGCCACCACGCCGTCCGGCGCGTCGTCTCGCGCCTCTCCGTCGCGATCTTCGGCTTCGCCACACTCGCCTCACACGGTTGGGTGCTGTGGGTGATCTTCGCCCGCGTCCATGCCGCGGCGACCGGGTGGCCGGGCCTCGATCCGATTCTGGACGTCGTCGGCGGGCTCTACGTCGCCTTCGGCTGGCTCGTCTTCCTCGCGCTCGTCGCCCTCGCCGCTTGGATCGCCCGAGCCGTCACCGGCCCGCGCGACGCATGATCGGCCCATCGGCACGGCCGATGGAATGCCTCTCATTTTATCGTCAATGACGATTAAACTTTTTCAAACCATCGATTGGACCGATCGAATATCCTCCGGCATCGTCCCTCTCAGCCGAAACCCGACCGAGGACGACGCCATGACCGAGACCACCGCCCCCCGCCTGACCACCACCGCCGGTTCGCCGATCGCCGACAATCAGAACAGCCTGACCATGGGCCACCCCGGCCCGGTGGCGCTGCAGGACTGGCAGTTGATCGAAAAGCTCGCCCATCAGAACCGCGAGCGCATCCCCGCGCGCGTCGTCCATGCCAAGGGCTGGGGCGCCTTCGGCACGCTCACCGTGACGAACGATCTCGCCCGCTGGAGCCGCGCGAAGATCTTCTCCGAGGTCGGAAAGAAGACCGACCTTCTGATCCGCTTCTCCACCGTCGCCGGAGAGCAGGGCGCCGCCGACGCCGAGCGCGACGTACGCGGCTTCGCGATCAAGTTCTACACCGAGGAGGGCAACTGGGATCTCGTCGGCAACAACACGCCGGTGTTCTTCATCCGTGATCCGCTGAAGTTCCCCGACTTCATCCACACCCAGAAGCGCCATCCGGCGACCAACCTGCGTTCGCCGACCGCGATGTGGGACTTCTGGTCGCTGTCGCCGGAGAGCCTGCATCAGGTGACGATCCTGTTCTCCGATCGCGGTCTTCCGGTCGCGCCGATGTACATGAACGGCTACGGCTCCCACACCTACTCGTTCTGGAACGAGGCCGGTGAGCGCTTCTGGGTCAAGTTCCACTTCAAGACGCTGCAGGGCCACCGCCACTACACCAACGCCGAGGCCGGCGAGGTGATCGCCAAGTCGCGGGAATCCTACCAGGAGGAACTCTTCGGCGGCATCGCCGCCGGCCGCTTCCCGCGCTGGAAGATGCAGGTGCAGGTGGTCGCGGAGGAGGACGTGGCGAAGTTCGACTTCGACCCCTTCGACCTCACCAAGGTGTGGCCGCACGCCCTGGTGCCGCTCGAGGACGTCGGCATCGTCGAGCTGAACCGCAACGCCTCGAACTATTTCGCCGAGATCGAGCAGGCCGCCTTCTCGCCGTCGAACATGGTGCCGGGCATCGGCGCCTCGCCCGATCGCATGCTGCAGGCCCGCATCTTCTCCTACGCCGACGCCCACCGCTACCGGCTCGGCACCCACTACGAGGCCCTGCCCGTCAACACCCCGAAGTGCCCGGTCGCCCATTACCACAAGGACGGCGCCATGCGCTTCTTCGACAACTTCCAGAGGACCCCGGACGCCTATTACGAGCCGAACTCCTTCTCCGGCCCGCGGCAGGATCCCTCCGTCGCCGAGCCGCCGCTGAAGATCTCCGGAGAAATGGCGCGGCACGACCACCGCGTCGGCAACGACGACTTCCGCCAGCCGCGCGCCCTGTTCGAGCTCTTCGACGCGGGCGAGAAGGCACGGCTCTACGCCAACGTCGCCGCCGCCATGGCGGGTGTGCCGGAGTTCATCGTCGAGCGTCAGCTGGCGTTGTTCGAGAAGGTGCATCCGGACTACGCCGCCGGCGTCCGCGCCGCGTTGGCGGCGACGGCCTGAACGAGGATCGGCGGGCGTCTCCCTTCGCCCGTCGATCACCTGCCCGAAAAACGACGACGCCGGCTCCTCGCGGGGCCGGCGTCGTCCGATTTCGGTTCTGGGAGGGCGGGCTCAGCGCGCGCCCTTCACCATCATCATGAAACGCGCCTGTTCGGCCGGGTCCTCACGGAACACCCCGGTGAACTCGCTGGTCAGCGTCGACACGCCGGACTTCTGCACGCCGCGCATCGACATGCACATGTGCTCGGCCTCGATCAGCACGGCGACGCCGCGCGGCTTGAGGTGATCCTCGATTGCGTTGACGATCTGTGCCGTCAGGCTCTCCTGCGTCTGCAGGCGGCGAGCGTAGACGTCGACCAGACGCGCCAGCTTCGACAGCCCGACCACACCCGCCGAGGGGTAATAGGCGATGTGCGCCTTGCCCACGAACGGCACCATGTGATGCTCGCAATGTGAGAAGAACGGAATGTCGCGCACCAGCACGATCGATCCGTACCCCTCGACCTCTTCGAAGACGCGGTCCAGCACCTCGGCCGGATCCTCGCGGTATCCCCGGTAGAGTTCCTCGTAGGCCTTGACCACGCGCTTCGGCGTGTCGAGCAGACCTTCCCGGTTCGGATCGTCGCCCGCCCACAAGAGCAGGGTCCGAACTGCGGCTTCGGCGTCTTCGCGGCTGGGTCGAACGACCGGCGCGAACTTCGCGGCGTCCGCCTCGCGGCGGACATCGACGACGGCATCCATTGGTGAAAACTCCTCGTGATGGAGAGATGCGCCCAAATCTGCGGTTCCACTTTTTCTGCGGACACCGGTTTCGGGTCCCTCGTCTCCGGGTCGACTTGCGGAGCTCCTCCTCGACGAGCATCCTTCTGCGACCACGGTTTCCCACTATATAATGAAACGGAGGGGTTTCGACAGTGGGCGAAACGCCTCGGTTTTCCACGATGGTGTGATGGTGCGTTCGATGATCGACGACGTCTACAACAAGCAGATCCTCGCCCTGGCGCTCGACATCCCGCGCATCGGCCGTCTTTCCGCGCCGCAGGCGAGCGCGACCCGCCATTCCCGCCTGTGCGGCTCCCGCGTCACCGTCGACCTGGTGCTCGACGGCGACCGCCTCGCCGATTACGCCCACGAGGTCAAGGCCTGTGCCCTCGGCCAGTGCTCGGCCTCGGTTCTCGCCCGTTCGGTGGTCGGCGCGACCGTCGCCGAGATCCGCGCGGCCCGCGACATGCTTCACGCCATGTTGAAGGAGAACGGCCCGTTGCCGACCGGCCGCTTCGCCGACCTCGCCCTGCTCGAGCCGGTCCGCGACTACAAGGCGCGCCACACCTCGGTGCTGCTGCCCTGGGACGCCACGCTCGAGGCGATCGACGCGATCGCGGCGCAGCGCGCGGCGGAGTGACGTCCCGCGCTCCGTCGTCCGATCACTGCACCACCACGGTCGCCCCGACCGCCACCCGCTCGTAGAGATCGATGATGTCGGAGTTGGCGAGCCGGATGCAGCCCGACGACACCGACTTGCCGATTGAACTCGGCTGGTTGGTTCCGTGGATGCGGTAGAGCGTCTCCCCGAGATAGAGCGCCCGCGCCCCGAGCGGATTGGCGAGGCCGCCGTCCATGTGGACGGGGAGCTTCGGATCGCGCGCCCGCATTTCCTCCGGCGGCGTCCAGTCGGGCCACGGCCGCTTGGCCGAGATCGTCTCCGTGCCCTTCCACGAGAAGCCCTCGCGGCCGACCCCGACCGCGTAGACGAGCGCGCTCACGCCGTCGTCGAGGACGAGATAGAGGCGCTTCTTCGCCGTCGAGATCACGATCGTCCCCGGCGCGTAGCCCTCGAACCGCACCACCTTGCGCGGGATCGGCGACATCGAGCGCCGCGCGACCGCCTCCTCCCGCGCCCGATCCGCGTCGTCGGCCCCGGTCGCGACGTCGCCCCGCGGCGCCGTCGCGTCGGGCGCGTCGGTCGAAAGATCGTAGGTGCTGCGATCGTCGCGATCGAGCGTCGTCGCGTCGTCCGGCGTCATCGGCCTGCGGATGCGGCCGGACGTCGTCTCGCCCCCGTCCTCCGCGTCGACGGGGCCGGGGATCCGGTACCACTGCCCGAACCGGTAGATCAGAGTGTCCGCCCGCGCCGCGCTCGGCGCGACGAGAAGCGAGGCGAGAAGCAATCTGCGCGAAATCATGTCCGTCTCTCTGGAGCGGGTCGGCGGCGCGAACGCGTCCCGCCGAGGTCGAGCTCACCCTGGCACCGCTTTTCGCGCACTTTGTGACCACCGCGCGACGTCGCCGGGGCGATCGGCCGTCTCCGGCGTTTCCGACCGCGCCGACGCGTCAGATGTCGAGCGTCGTCTCGTCGGCGAAGGCGGCGCGTTCCTGGATGAAGGCGAAGCGGGCTTCCGGCTTGTTGCCCATCAGCCGCTCGACCGAATCCGCCGTCGGCTCCTCGGTCGGATCGAGGATCGCGACCTTGAGGAGCGTCCGCGAGCGCGGATCCATCGTCGTCTCCTTGAGCTGCCCCGGCATCATCTCGCCGAGGCCCTTGAAGCGGCCGATCTCCGGCTTCTTGTTCCTGAACAGCGTGCGCAACAGCTCGTCGCGATGCGCCTCGTCGCGGGCATAGGCCGATTTCGCCCCGTGGGTGATCCGGTAGAGCGGCGGCACCGCCAGATAGAGATGACCGTTGCGGACCAAGTTCGGCATCTCGCGCCAGAAATAGGTGACGAGCAGCGAGGCGATGTGGGCGCCGTCGACGTCGGCATCGGTCATCACGATGATCTTGTCGTAGCGCAGGTCCTCCTCGCGATACTGCGAACGAGTGCCGCAGCCGAGCGCCTGGACGAGATCGGCGAGGAGCTGATTGGCGCCGAGCTTCTCGCGCGTCGCCGAGGCGACGTTGAGGATCTTGCCGCGCAGCGGCAACACCGCCTGATTGGTGCGGTTGCGCGCCTGTTTCGCCGAACCGCCGGCCGAATCGCCCTCGACGATGAAGAGTTCGGACCCCTGCGCCGCCGAATTGGAGCAGTCGGCGAGCTTGCCGGGCAACCGCAACTTCCTGACCGCCGTCTTGCGCGCGACTTCCTTCTCCTGACGCCGCCGCAGCCGTTCGTCGGCCCGTTCGATCGTCCACTCGAGCAGCTTCGCGGCATTCGCCGGCGAGGCCGCGATGAAATGGTCGAAGGCGTCCTTGACCGCGCCATCGACGATCCGGGTCGCCTCGCCGCTGGCCAGTTTGTCCTTGGTCTGGCCGACGAATTCCGGCTCGCGGATGAACACCGACAGCATCGCCCCGGCCGACGTCATGACGTCGTCGGTGGTGAGCTGGGCGGCGCGCTTGTTGCCGACCAGATCGGCATAGGACTTGAGGCCGCGCAGCAGAGCGAGCCTCAGCCCCGCCTCGTGGGTGCCACCCTCCGGCGTCGGCACGGTGTTGCAGTAGGAGGAGACGAAACCGTCGCCGGCGAACCAGGCGACCGCCCATTCCACCGCCCCGTGCCCGGTCGTCTGCGGGGTACGTCCGGCGAAGACGTCGTCGACCACCAGCCGCTCGCCGCCGAGCTGTTCGGCGAGAAAGTCCTTCAAGCCGCCGGGGAAATGGAAGACCGCCTTGTCCGGCACCGGATCGGCGACGGAGACGCACTCCGGCGCGCAGGACCAACGGATCTCGACGCCGCCGAAGAGATAGGACTTCGACCGCGCCATGCGGAAGATCCGCGCCGCCTCGAACCGCGCGCCCTCGCCGAAGATCTCCGGATCCGGGCGGAAGCGCACGGTGGTGCCGCGCCGGTTCATCACCTCGCCGAGGTCCTCGAGCCCCCAGAGCGGCAGGCCGCGCGAAAAACGCTGGCGCCACAGGTGCCGGTTCTTGGCGACCTCGACCTCCAGCAGTTCGGAGAGCGCGTTGACCACCGAGACGCCGACGCCGTGCAGACCGCCGGAGGTCTCGTAGGCCTTGCCGTCGAACTTTCCGCCCGAATGCAGCATCGTCATGATGACTTCGAGCGCCGACTTGCCCGGAAACTTCGGGTGCGGATCGACCGGGATGCCTCGGCCGTTGTCGGTGACGGCGAGCGTGCCGTCGGCCTCGAGCCTGACCTCGATGAAGGAGGCGTGGCCGGCCACCGCCTCGTCCATCGAGTTGTCGATCACTTCGGCGAAGAGGTGATGCAGCGCCTTGTCGTCGGTGCCGCCGATGTACATGCCGGGGCGACGGCGCACCGGCTCCAGCCCCTCCAGCACCTCGATGTGGGAGGCGTCGTATTCGCTCTCCGACGGCGTGCCGCGCCGGGCGGCGGAGGACAGCGCGGCCTTGACCGCCGCCGCCTTCGACGCCGCCGTCTCGCGCTTCGGCGCGGCCGGGGCCGCTCCCCCGAAGAGATCGTCGCTCGCCATGATGCCTCGTGAGGAAAGTCGATGTTCCGAATCGGCGGCCATCATGTCACGGAAAACCGCGCCCCGGAAAGCGCCGTTCACGAACCGTTCCAGCTCGACCCACAGATCCCGTCGTCGCCGTCAAGCGCGACGCTCGTCCATTTCCCCGGTGTCGACCTCGCGATAGGTCGCGAAGGCGACCGCGTGTGCCGCCCAGAACGTGCGCTCGAGCCCGACGTCGACCACCCCGCAGGCCCTCACCACCGCCGCCGCCCAGTCGACGTAGTCGGCGAGCCGGGCGCGATCCCAGCCGGCCGGCGGGGTGCGCACCAGGGCGCGCAGGTTGGAGGTCTTGTCGGCGAGCTTGATCAGCTTGGCGTCGCGCGGCAGCCCCGGCGCATGGTCGATCTGGTGGCGTTTGCGCGCCTCCTTCGACAGCCTCTTGTCGTCGGTCACGTACATCACCAGCGTCGCCACCCGCGCCCCGAAAGTGGCGACGAGCTGCGCCTCGGTGACGCCGACGTCCTCGACGGTGTCGTGCAGCAGCCCGGCGATCGCCACCTCGACGTCGCCGGGATCGTCGGCCGAGGCGACCAATTCCGCCACTTCCAGGAGGTGATTGACGTAGGGCTCGGCGTCGAGCCCCTTGCGCTGCTGGCACTTGTGGGCGACCGCCGCCCAGTGTGCCGCGTGGGTCAACCGCGCGAACGGGCGCGCGGCCGGATCGGGTGAGACGAGGCTCGGCGTCGTCGACGTCATGGGGCTGGTCTCGAGGGATACAGGGGAATGTTGCATTGCAACATAGATTGACCCGAACGCCCGATCCGCGCAACCGTGGTTTTCCGAACCCGCCCCCGCCGGATCGTCACGTCAGACCATGTGCCGCAGCTGTCGCCCCCTCGCCCTCCGCTCTCCCGACGATCGCTCCGCCGCCGCCGGAGGCTCGCGCCCGCGCGTCGAGCCGATCGAACCGCTCGGGTCGTCGTGGCGGCGTCCGCACGTGCTCCTCGCCCGGCTGCTGGTGCGCGCCTACCGGATGACCTTCTCCGCCTTCATGGGGCGGACCTGCCGCTATTTCCCGACGTGCTCGGAATATACCGAAGAAGCGATCACCCGCTTCGGCCTGTGGGCCGGGTTCTGGATCGGGCTGGCGCGGATCCTCAGGTGTCATCCCTGGGGGGCGAACGGCATCGATCCGGTTCCCGACGAGTTGCCCGCCGATTCCCGCTGGTATAGACCCTGGCGCTACGGCCGCTGGACCGGTCGCCACATCACCGAGCGGCTCTGAACACCAAGATCCGCGTAAATCCCCCCTCGCTTACCCGGGTTCGTATCCGGGAGTGAGCTCACGAGGAGCTTCGTAGTCCCATGATCTCGATCACCTTCCCCGATGGCGCGAAACGTGAATTCGAAGCCGGCGTGACCGGCCGCGACGTCGCCGAACAGATCGCCAAGTCGCTCGCCAAGAAGTGCCTCGCCATGGAGGTCGACGGCGTCGAGACCGACCTCTCCGACCCGATCACCGGGGACGCGCGCCTGCGCTTCGTCACCAAGGACGATCGCAAGGAAGCGCTCGACCTGATCCGCCACGACGCCGCCCACGTCATGGCCGAGGCCGTGCAGGAACTCTTCCCCGGCACCCAGGTCACCATCGGCCCGTCGATCGAGAACGGCTTCTATTACGACTTCTACCGGGTCGACGAGGCGGGCGCCCCGAAGCCCTTCACCGTCGAGGATCTCCCCGTCATCGAAGCCAAGATGAAGGAGATCGTCGCCCGCAACGCCCCCTTCACCAAGGAGGTGCTGCCGCGCGAGGAGGCCAAGGCCCGCTTCGCCGCCATGGGCGAAAAGTTCAAGGTCGAGCTGATCGACGCCATTCCCGGCGACGAGCCGATCAAGATCTACAAGCAGGGTGAGTGGTTCGACCTCTGCCGCGGCCCGCATCTGCCCTCGACCGGCCTGATCGGCACCTCGTTCAAGCTGATGAAGGTGGCCGGCGCCTATTGGCGCGGCGACAGCGCCAATCCGATGCTCTCCCGCATCTACGGCACCGCGTGGCTGAACGACAAGGACCTCCAGGCCTACCTGACCATGCTCGAGGAGGCCGAGAAGCGCGACCATCGCCGGCTCGGCCGCGAGATGGACCTCTTCCACTTCCAGGAGGAAGGCCCCGGCGTCGTGTTCTGGCACGCCAAGGGCTGGTCGTTATTCCAGTCGTTGACCGCCTACATGCGCCGCCGCCTCGCCGACGACTACCAGGAGGTCAACGCCCCGCAGGTGCTCGACAAGGTGCTGTGGGAGACCTCCGGTCACTGGGGCTGGTACAAGGAGAGCATGTTCCAGGTCCAGTCGGCCGGCGACGAGACCGAGGACAAGCGCGTCTTCGCGCTGAAACCGATGAACTGCCCCGGCCATCTGCAGATCTTCAAGCACGGCTTGAAGTCTTACCGCGAACTGCCGATGCGTCTTGCCGAATTCGGCCTCGTCCATCGCTACGAGGCGTCCGGCGCCATGCACGGGCTGATGCGTGTGCGCGGCTTCACCCAGGACGACGCCCACATCTTCTGCACCGACGAGCAGATGGCCGACGAGTGCATGAAGATCAACGATCTGATCCTCTCGGTCTACGCCGACTTCGGCTTCGACGAGATCGTCGTCAAGCTCTCGACCCGTCCGGAGAAGCGCGTCGGCTCCGACGATCTGTGGGATCGCGCCGAGACCGTGATGACCGACGTCTTGAAGACCATCGAGGCGCAGTCGGGCGGGCGAATCAAGACCGGCATCAACCCCGGCGAAGGCGCCTTCTACGGGCCGAAGTTCGAATACACCCTGCGCGACGCCATCGGCCGTGAATGGCAGTGCGGCACCACCCAGGTCGACTTCAACCTGCCCGACCGCTTCGGCGCCTTCTACGTCGACGCCGACGGCTCGAAGAAGGAACCGGTGATGATCCATCGCGCCATCTGCGGCTCGATGGAACGCTTCCTCGGCATCCTGATCGAGAACTATGCCGGACACTTCCCGCTGTGGCTGGCGCCGACCCAGATCGTGGTGACCACCATCACCTCCGACGCCGACGCCTACGCCTCCGAGGTGTGGACCAAGCTGCGCAAGGCCGGCTTCCGCGCCGAGGTCGATCTCCGCAACGAGAAGATCAACTACAAGGTGCGCGAGCACTCGTTGGTCAAGGTGCCGGTGATCCTGGTCTGCGGCAAGCGCGAGGCCGAGGAAGGCACCGTGGCGGTACGCCGTCTGGGCAGTCAGGCCAACACCGTGAAGCCCTTCGCCGAGGTGCTGGCCGAGCTGAAGGCCGAGGCGACCCCGCCCGACGTGAAGCGCGAGCAGGCCGAGGCCTGAGCCGCGAGGCATGCAGACGTCTCCGAGGGGCGCCGACGGCGCCCCTCGTCGTTTCGCGTCGCCCTTGACCCCCGCCGTCCCCCGACCTATCGACGAGGCATGACCGACACCGCTCCCTTCCCCGCCCCCGCCCGCGATCCCGACGCGCTCGAGATGGGCACCACTCTGATGCCGCGCTTCGACGCGAGCGGCCTCGTCACCGCCGTCGTCGTCGACGCGGCGACCCGCGACGTCGTCATGCTCGCCCACATGAACGCCGAAGCCCTGGCGAAGACCATCGAAACCGGCGTCGCCACCTATTGGAGCCGCTCGCGCCAGGCGCTCTGGGTCAAGGGCGAGACCTCCGGCAATCGCCAGTTGGTGCGCCGCCTGCGCGTCGACTGCGACCAGGACGCCGTCGTGCTCGAGGTGACGGTGGAGGGCCACGGCGCCTCCTGCCATCGCGGCTTCCATTCCTGCTTCTATCGCGAGGTGCCGATCGGTACGCCCGGCGCCCCCCTCGCCTTCGTCGAGACCGATCCCGCCTTCGATCCGGCCAAGGTCTACGGCACCGCCTCCGGCCATGCCCCCGGCTGCGACTGCGGCGAGGACCACGGCTCGCGCGACGACTGAGCCCACACATTTTCGAAAAATTCCGTTCGACCGGTGATTTCGTTCATCGATCGTTGAAACGAACCGATTGAAAATCCACATCGAGAAGGAGATCCCGAGGAGGCTCCGATGCTCGAAGGTGTGACGCGGCGGTTGTTCGGACGCGGTGACGACGGTGGCGGGGCGCCCCCGCTTCCCGCCCCGCGCCGACCGCGCATCGGGCTCGCCATCGGTGGCGGCGCGGCGCGCGGCTGGGCGGCGATCGGCGTGGTCCGGCGCCTGCGCGAGGCCGGCATCGATCCCG